>JAIXYF010000343.1 GCA_027490345.1 Novosphingobium sp. | reverse complement strand
GAGGCCTTGGCGGAAAATCAGCACGTGCGCCGGGCAGTTCATCGGCTTCAGGGCCATCCAGTCGGCTTCGCCCGAGATAACCGGACCTTCGTCCTCGGTGTTCGGCACTTCGTCGGGGATGACGAACATGTTTTCGCGGTACTTGCCCCAGTGGCCGGACTGCTCCCACTGGCGCGCGTCCATCACTTGCGGAGTCTTGACCTCCTTGTAGCCCGCACCATCAATGGCGCGGCGCATATAGGCCTCAAGCTCGCGGTAGATGCGAAAGCCCTTGGGGTGCCAGAACACACTGCCATGGGCTTCGGCCTGCAGATGGAACAAGTCCATCTCCGCGCCCAGCTTGCGGTGATCGCGCTTGGCGGCTTCTTCCAGCCGGGTGAGGTGCGCGTCCAATTGCTTCTTGTTGAGCCAGCCGGTGCCATAAACACGGCTAAGCATCGCGTTGGCCTGATCGCCGCGCCAGTATGCGCCCGAAACGCGCGTGAGCTTGAAGGCCTGCGGATCGAGCTTGCCGGTGGAAGCCAAGTGCGGTCCGCGGCACATGTCGAGCCAGTCGCTGCCCGACCAGTAGACAGTGAGCTCCTCGTTTTCCGGCAGTTCGGCGGCCCATTCGGCCTTGAAGCTCTCGCCTTGCTGCTGCCAGCGCGCGATCAGATCGGCGCGGCTCCACACTTCGCGGCGCAGCGGTTTGTCGGCAGCGATGATCTTGCGCATCGCCTCTTCGATGGCCGGAAGATCGTCCTCGGTAAAGGCGCGGTCTTTCGGCGCGAAATCGTAGTAGAAGCCGTCGTCGGTGCTCGGCCCGAACGTGATCTGCGTGCCGGGAAACAGGCTCTGCACCGCTTCGGCCAGCACATGGGCAAAATCGTGGCGCACGAGCTCAAGCGCATCGGCCTCATCGCGCGCGGTGACGAGCGCCAGCGCAGCATCGCCTTCGAAGGGGCGGGTAATGTCGAAAAGTTCGCCGTTCACGCGCGCGCCGATGGCGGCCTTGGCCAGGCCCGGGCCGATCGCTGCGGCAATGTCTGCCGGGGTGGTGCCGGGCGCTACTTCGCGCAACGAACCGTCAGGCAGGGTGATCTTGAACATTTCGGACATGGGCGCTCTCGCTGGTTTGCGCTGCCTTTGGCAGAAACCGGCGCGCGCCGGAAGGGCTGTTAGGCTTCGCGGGACGCCCGCCGCTCCATCCACACCGTCAGCACCCACCCCGCCGCCATGCACACGAAGGGCATAACCGGATAATGGAAGCGTGATTGGCCCGAAAAGACCATGGCAATCGCGCTGGGATAGAGCGCGATGCCATAAGGCAGCAGCCACCAGTCGATCACGCGTTCACCGCTGGCGCGGCGCTGGTGGATCATCAGCACGGCGGCCCCGCCAAACAGGCCAAGCAGCGCAAAATACCACAGCTGGTTGGCCACGCGCAGCAGGGTGAAGGCCCAGGGCGCGGCCTTCCAGGCCGGAGAGCCGGTCTCATAAGCCCACTGCCCTTCGCCGTCCGGCCCCCAGAGGCGGAAGAGCTTCATCGGCATCAGCTTCAGGAACTGCGCGGGATGTGCCTTGATCCATTCCTTGCCGAGGCGGCTGGCTTCGGCATCGTATTCCATTTCACTGAGGCCGGTGCGCGCATCGAGCGCCTTGACCAGCGCATCATCTGGCGTGAACCCGCCGCGCGCGCTGTCATTGTTGCCCGTCAGAAGCGTGATCCCGCCATTGGTCGAAACCGGAATCCACGCGCCCATCGCATTGTGGTTGCGGATCGTCCACGGCGCGACGACCATGGCCGCCACCGCGATGATGAACGCCCCGCGCGCCACTACACCCGGGGTGCGGCGCACCACGTTGCCATCGCGCAGCAAGCCAATCAGGCAAATCAGCGGAATGACCACCAGCGTCTGCGCCTTGACCAGCGTCGCGATCCCGAACACCAGCCCCGCGAACACCAGCCGCAGCGCCCCCTTGCGCGCGATCAGCAGCCAGCAACCCGCCAGCAGCAGGGTGGTGTAGAACACTTCCGTCAGCGCCAGCGGCACATAGAGGATCGAGTTGGGATAGACCGCCAGCAGCAGCAGCGCGGCGCGCGCGCCCAGTTCGGAGCCGAACAGGCGGCGGGCGAGATCATAGGTCAGCCATCCGGCGAGCACGGCACTGGCCAGGTTGAAGAGGCCCACCGTGACCACGGAGGTGCCCAGCACGCGGAACGCAAGGCTCATCGCCATCGGCCATCCGGGGGGCCAATAAGCCGTGGGCAAGCCATTGTTGCCCAGATACCCAAGCCCCTCAGCCAGCATGGCGGCGCGCGTGTAGTACCAGTCCGCATCGGACGTGGGCGTAACATCGAGCAGGATCGCCGCCGCGCGCAAGGCTGCAAAGAGCGCAAACAGCGCGATGAGGGCGCCCCGGCTGGTGGCAAACCAGCCTTGCGCAGCGGTGATACGGTGCTTCATCGGGCGCCGGATTAGCACCGGGGCGTAAAGATAGCGTTTGTGATCGTTTGACCGTCCGCCGCAGAGTGGCAAAAGGGCGGGATGATCCAGCACTTCACCCTGCCTTCCGGCGAACGCATGGCCTACCGCTATTTGCCGGGAGAGGGGTCGGTGCCCGGAGAGGGGCCAGTAATCGTGTTCCTGCCCGGCTATATGTCGGACATGAGTGGCGGCAAGGCGCAGGCAGTGATCGCCCATGCCGAGGTGCGGGGGCAGGCGTGCCTGCTGCTCGATTATACCGGGCTGGGGCAGAGCGACGGGACGTTTGCCGAAAAGACCCTGCCGCTGTGGCGCGACGAGGTGATCGCGCTGCTGGACGGGCTGGGCATCGGCCGCGTGGTGCTGTGCGGATCGAGCATGGGCGGCTGGCTGATGCTGCTGCTGGCCGAAGCGCTGGGGCCGCGCGCGGCGGCGCTGGTCGGGCTGGCCCCGGCACCGGACTTCACCGACTGGGGCTATCACGAAGCGCAGAAAGCGCAAATGGCGCGCGGGGAAACGCTGCTTCAGCCCAATCCCTATGGCCCTGAGCCGACGCCGACGTATGCGAAGTTCTGGGCGGCGGGGCAGGAAAGCCTGCTGCTGGCCAAAGGGATCGCGTTCGATGGGCCGGTGCGGCTGATCCACGGGCAGGCCGATGGCGATGTGCCGTGGGACATTTCGCTGAAACTGGCGGCGGCGCTGCGTTCAGCCGATGTGCAGGTGCTGCTGATCAAGGACGGGGACCACCGGCTGTCCCGCCCGGCGGATATTGCCGTGCTCCTCGCCGCGCTGGACGCGCTGGCAGGCGCGCGGGCGTAAGGACTGCGTGATGCTGCTGCTGCCTGTTGCCTTGTTCCTCGATGCGCCTGTCAGCATGGCGCTTCATGCCGGTGGCCTCACCGATGTGTGGCACCAGATCGGCCCCAACCCCCGCCCGATGGAGCCATCGCCGCTGCCCATTCCGCGCCGCAAGCGCGCGACTGAAGTGCCGCCGCCCGTGCCGGGCGCCGCGCAGCCTGCCACGCAGACCGGCCTTCCCGCAGCCGCCCCAGCCCGTCCCGCAACCTCGCGCTATGCGCGGTGCCTTGCGGCAGGCGAGCGCGACCTTCCAGCCGCGATCACCGCCGCGCGCGCCTGGCTGGCGGAAACGTCCCCCACTCCCGCCGCTACGTCTGCTGGCGCCGCCACCCCTGCTGGCACCGAACGCGGCGCAGCGGCGCAGTGCCTTGGCCAGTTGCTGATCGATAGTGGCGATTATGCCGGAGCCGAAGCAGCCTTCTCCACAAGCGCAGAGCAAGCGCCCACCAGCGATCCCGCCGCGCTTTCCGCCGTGCAGGCGATGGCAGGTAATGCCGCGCTGGCAGGCGGCCGGGCCGAAGCCGCACTCAGCTGGTTCGAGAAGGCACTGGCGGCCCCACCTCCCGCTGCACCTGATGCCAAGGCCGGGCCTGATGCCAGGTCCAAGCCTGCCGCGCCCACGAACGAGGCACTGGGCGCGATCCATATCGACCGGGCGCGCGCCCTGGTCGCCCTAAGCCGCTTGCCCGAAGCCAGCGGCGCGCTGGAGGAAGCGCATCGGCTCGCCCCCAATGATCCCGAAGGCTGGCTGCTTTCCGGCACATTGGCGCGGCGCGGCAAGGATCTGGAACGAGCGCAGCGCGATGTCGAAGTGGCTGCAAGCCTTGCCGCCCACGGCCACCCGCTGGGGCCCCAGATCGGGCTGGAAGCCGGTGTGATCGCCATGCTCGATGGCCGCGAGGACGCCGCACGCAAATCGTGGGGTTCGGTGCTGGCCACCGCGCCCGGCAGCCCGGAGGCCGAAACCGCCAAGGGTTATCTTGACCAGATCGGGCCAGCCCTCACAATAGCGCCTGCAGCCGCCCCGCCCGCTGCGCCGGAGACATCGCGATGACCATCCCCCACAGCAATCTGGCAGGCCTCAAGCTGTCCGTCCTCGATCTCGTCCCCGTGCGCGAAGGCGGCACGGTGAGCGAGGCCATGGCCGAAGCCGCTGCCCTGGCGCGCACGGCAGAAGAGCTGGGTTACAACCGCTATTGGGTGGCCGAGCATCACGGGATGGACGGCATCGCCGGCGCGGCGGTCTCGGTCGTGCTGGCGCATCTTGGCAACGCCACCAGCCGCATCCGTCTGGGCGCGGGCGGGATCATGCTGCCCAATCACAATCCGCTGGTGATTGCCGAACAGTTCGGCGCGCTCGATGCGCTGTTTCCGGGGCGGATCGATCTGGGCCTTGGCCGCGCACCGGGGGCGGATCAGCGCATCCTGCGCGCGCTGCACAAGGATATTCACGCCGCTGCCGAAAGCTTCCCCAACGACGTGGTCGAACTGCAGCTGCAATTCGCGGGCGATCCGCGCCTGCCCTTGCAAGCCACGCCCGGCCTTGGCGCGAAACCGGAGATGTGGATCCTCGGCTCCAGCCTCTATGGCGCGCAGCTGGCGGCCATGCTGGGGCTGCCTTATGGCTTCGCCTCGCATTTCGCGCCCGATCACCTCAATGCCGCGCTGACCCTGTACCGCGAACGATTTCAGCCATCCGAACGGCTGGCGCAGCCTTATGTCATGGCCGCCATCAACGTGATCGCGGCGGAAACAGATGATGAAGCGGTGCTGCTGGCGTCTTCGATGGACCAGTCGTTCGTGCGGCTGCGCAGCGGATCGCCGGGCAAGCTGCCCCCGCCAGTGCCCGGCTACCGCGAAAGCCTGCACCCTTCCTCGCTCGCCATGCTCGATCACATGCGGCAGGTCAGCGCGATTGGTTCGGTCAAGACCGTGCGCGAACAGCTGAGCGCCTTCCGCGCGCGGACCGGGGCGGACGAGCTGATCGTCTCGGGCTCCACCTTCGATCCGGCACTGCGCCGCCGCAGTCTGGCGCTGACGATGGAAGCCCTGCAGATGGAACCGGCCATCGCGGCATAATGGCCGCTCCGGCTTAGGGGCCAAACGCGATCAGGGCGCGTTCAAGGTTGGAGGCAAAACGGCTCAGTGGTAGGAGAGAAGGCGCAAGGATATGTCGATATCTCAAGCCTTTCCGACACAGCAATGGGCCGTTTTGGTTAGCCGGAGGCCAGCGCAAGCTAAACCCCTCCGGGACGCCCCCGCCGAGTTTGGCCCCAAGACCTTAAGGCTTCTCCCGCTTGCCTCGGCGCCGTTGCCGGAGTAGGCTTCGCATGATTAGTTCATGGATGTGACATAATATTGCGCATCCAAAACGACAAGAAGGCGCGCCGTTCGCAGCGGGTGACAGCTCGCAGCGGGTGACAGCGCCGGGATGCAGGAGCGACCATGGCTACCACGACCGCCAATTCGGGCACGACCGCCGACTTGGGCACGGACCCGATGCTTGCGCAGGCCCTTGCCGCGCGCTTTGCCGGGGCGCTGCTGCCTGCCGAAGCGGCAGAGTTCGAACCAGAGCGACTGGCTGAAGCCGCGCGCTTCACGCTGGCCGCCGCTGCCCGGCGCAGCGGAGCGCATCCGGCCATCGCGATCGAGAGCATCAGCGGGCCAGCCGGTGCGAAAGGGGCCGGGCGCTATCTGCGCATCGCGGTGATCAACGATGACATGCCGTTCCTCGTCGATTCGATTGCGGGGGCGATTTCGGCCCAAGGGCTGGCGATTGATCGGCTGGTGCATCCCGTGGTGGCGGTGCGCCGCGATCCCGAAGGCCATCTGATCGGCCTGCCCGAAGGCGAGGCCCCGGGCGAGCGCCGCGAATCGATTGTCTATCTTGAAACCGAGCGCGTCGATGCGCGCGAGCGGCGCGCGCTGGCCGAAGCGTTGCGCGCCACGCTGGCCGATGTCCATGCCGCCGTGGCCGATTGGCAGGCCATGCGCACCGCGATGCAGGATGATGCGCGCACGCTTCCCGATCAGGAGGGGGCCGCGCTGCTGCGCTGGCTGGCAGACGGAATGCTGACCCAGCTGGGCCACGTGGTGCGCCGCCGCGATGGCACGCTGGGCGAAGCGCGCGGCATCTGCCGCGCCAGCGATGCGCCGCTGCTGGCCGATGCGAGCTATGACCGCGCCTTCGCCTGGTTCGACCGGCTGGGCGAACGCGGCACCGAAGCGCCGCGCAGCCCCCTGATCGTCAAGGCCAACCGCATCGCGCGGGTTCACCGCCGCGTGCCGCTTGATCTGTTCATCGTGCCGGTGCTGGAAGGCGGCAAGGTTGTCGCGCTTTCGGTCCACGCCGGGGTCTGGACCAGTGCCGCGCTCGCCGCCGCGCCCGACCGGATTCCCCGGATGCGCAGCCAGCTTGATGCACTGATGGCAAAGTTCGGCTTTTCGCCCAATGGCCATGCCGGCAAGGCGCTGGCCCATGCGCTCACTGCGCTGCCGCACGATTTGCTCATCAGCTTTGATGATGCCGATCTGGAACGCATCTCCACCACGATGATGACGCTGATCGACCGGCCCCGGCCCCGTCTCGCACTCGTCGCCGCGCCGCTGGCGCGCCACTTGTTCGCCTTCGTGTGGCTGCCGCGCGATGTGCAATCGACCGACGTGCGCCTGCGGGTGCAGGCCATGCTGGAAGCCGCAACGGACGCGCCGATCCTCGATTGGAGCCTTTCGGTGGAGGGCAGCACGCTGGCCCTCATGCGCTTCGTGATCGACATTCGCGATGGCGCTGCCCCTACTGAAACCGGCGGGCCGGATGAAGCCGCGCTCGATGCCGCCTTGCAAGCGATGGTGCGCGGCTGGAGTGCGGCCGTCGAAGCGGAACTGGCCAAGGGAGAAGACCCGGCGCGCGCCGCCGCGATTTCCGCGCGTTATGCCGAGGCTTTCCCCATCGGCTATCGCAGTGCCTATGGCCCGGCGGAAGCGGCGAGCGATATCCGCGTGCTGCGCGGACTTTCCCCGGCCGGCGCGCCCCGCCGCGCGGTGCAGCTGCACCGCCTGCCGGGCGAAGAAGGCCTGCGCCTCAAGCTCTATCAGCGCGAGGGCGCCATCGTGCTTTCGGATGCCGTGCCGGTGCTCGAAAACTTCGGCTTTCGCGTGCTGGAAGAAGTGCCCACCGCGCTCGACAAGGGGCGGCTGGGCTTCATCCATGATTTCCTCGTCGCGCTGCCCGAAGGGATCGATGGCGAGGCGCTGCTGGCGCGCGCCGAGGCCATTGAGGAATCGCTCGCAGCCGTGCTCAATGGCGGGGCCGAAGACGATCTGTTCAACCGTCTGATCGTGACCGCAGGCCTCACCGCACGCGGCGCAAACTGGATGCGCGCGTGGTATCGTTATCTGCGGCAGGCCGGGATGACCTTCTCGGTGCCCACCGCGGTCGAAGCGCTGCGCAGCGCGCCGCACGTCACGCGCGGCCTCATCGGCCTGTTCCTCGCGCGGCACGATCCTGCTTTTGCCGAAGACCGCACAGAGGCCGAAGCCCGGTTTGCCGAGCAGATTCGCATGGGCCTGGCAGGCGTTGCCGCGATCAACGATGACCGCCTGCTGCGCCAGTTCCGCGCGCTTGCCGAGGCGATCCTGCGCACCAATGCCTTTGCGCCCGCAGCTGCCGAAGCGCTGGCGTTCAAAATCGATTCGGCGCTGGTGCCCGGCCTGCCGCGCCCGGTGCCCTGGCGTGAGATCTTCGTCTACAGCCCGCGCGTGGAAGGCATCCACTTGCGCGCGGGGCCCGTGGCGCGCGGCGGCCTGCGCTGGTCTGATCGGCGTGATGATTTCCGCACCGAAGTGCTGGGGCTGATGAAAGCGCAGCGCGTGAAGAACGCGGTGATCGTGCCGACCGGCGCCAAGGGCGGCTTCTATCCCAAGCAGCTGCCCGACCCCGTCCGCGCGCGCGATGCCTGGCTGGCGGAAGGCCGCGCGAGTTATGAGGTGTTCATCCGCACGCTGCTTTCCATCACCGACAATATCATTGGCGGCCAAGTGGTGCACCCGGCAGGCGTGATCATTCGCGATGGCGAAGATCCCTATTTCGTCGTCGCCGCCGACAAGGGCACCGCAACCTTCAGCGATATCGCCAATGCCATCGCGCAGGCAGGCGGGTTCTGGCTGGACGATGCCTTCGCGAGCGGCGGCTCCAAGGGGTATGACCACAAGGCCATGGGCATCACCGCGCGCGGGGCGTGGCTTTCAGTGCAGCGCCATTTCCGCGAACTCGGCGTGGATGTGCAGACGCAGCCGATCACCGTGGCGGGCTGCGGCGATATGTCGGGCGATGTGTTCGGCAACGGGATGCTGCTCTCGAAGGCGCTCAAAGTCGTCGCCGCGTTCGATCACCGCCACATCTTCATCGATCCCGCGCCCGATCCGGCGGCGAGCTGGGCGGAACGCGCGCGCCTCTTCGCACTGCCGCGTTCAAGCTGGGACGATTACGACAAGGCGCTGATTTCCAAGGGCGGCGGCGTGTTCCCGCGGTCGATGAAGCAGATCCCGCTGACGGACGAGATCCGCGCGCTGCTGGATATCACGGACGCCGAACTCGATCCCGAAGCGCTGATTACCGCGATCCTGAAGGCGCCGGTCGATCTCCTCTGGTTCGGCGGCATCGGCACTTATGTGAAGGCTGCTGCCGAAAACAACGTGGCGGTGGGCGATCCCGCCAACGACGGACTGCGCGTGAACGGTGCGGACATCCGCGCGCGGGTGATCGGCGAAGGCGCCAACCTCGGCACCACGCAGGCCGGGCGCATCGAATATGCTCTGGCCGGTGCAAACGGACGCAATGGCCCCTGGGGCGGCCGGATCAACACCGATTTCATCGACAATTCCGCAGGCGTCGACTGTTCGGACAACGAGGTGAACATCAAGATCGGCCTTGCCGCGGTGATGCGCGCCGG
>JAIXYF010000399.1 GCA_027490345.1 Novosphingobium sp. | reverse complement strand
CATGAGCAGGACATGCGCTATTACGGCGGTCTTCGTAAGCACATCCCGCTAACCTTCTGGGCGATGATGATGGGAACGCTGGCGATCACCGGTGTCGGCATTGTCGATGTGGCGGGTTTTGCGGGCTTCTATTCGAAGGATGCGATCCTTGAGGCGGCCTTCGCCAAGGGTACCGGCCTCTCGCAGGGCGCATTCTATGTCGGCATCTTCGCGGCGCTGCTCACCAGCTTCTATTCGTGGCGCCTCATGTTCCTCACCTTCTGGGGCAAGCCGCGCTGGGAGCTTTCGGAGCACATCCAGCACGCGGTTCACGATGCGCACGGGCACGGGCATGACGATCATGGCCATGACCACGCACATTCGCACGCCTCTCACGATGGCACGGCGGGCTATCACCCGCACGAAAGCCCGCTTTCGATGCTGCTGCCTTTGGCGTTGCTGTCGGTTGGCGCGGTGCTGGCAGGCTTCGTGTTCCACCACGCCTTCATCAGCGAGGGCGGCGGGGAATTCTGGAAGGGCAGCCTCGCGTTCAGCGAGCACCTGATCCACGAAATGCACGCCGTGCCCGAGTGGGTGAAGTGGGCGCCGTTTGGCGTGATGCTCACCGGGCTGATCGTGGCCTATATCGCCTATATCGCCAATCCGGGCCTGCCGGCCGCGTTTGTCGGCACCTTCGGCGCGCTCCACCGGTTCCTGCTCAACAAGTGGTATTTCGACGAGCTTTATGACGCGGTGTTCGTGAAGCCCTCGATGGTGCTCGGCCGTCTGTTCTGGAAGCAGGGTGATATCGGGATCATTGACCGTTTTGGCCCCAATGGCGTGGCCGCTGTCGTGGCGCGTAGCAGCCGGATCGCGGTGCGGCTGCAGTCCGGTTATCTCAACAGCTATGCGCTGGTCATGCTCGTCGGCCTTGTCGGCGCGGTCAGCTGGGTGATTTCGAAATGAGCGGCTTTCCCATCCTTTCCCTGATGCTGCTTGTGCCGCTGGTCGGCGCGGTGGGCTGCCTCATGGCCGGGCGCGAAAGCGCGCGCATGATCGCGCTGGCGGCAACGCTGGTCGATCTCGTGCTCGGCGCAGTGCTTTGGTCGCAGTATGAGATCGGCGGGCCGCAGTGGCAGTTCCAGGAACATGCCTCGCTGTTTGCCGGGTTCGAATGGAAGCTGGGCATCGATGGCATTGCGCTGCTACTGATCGCGCTGACAGTGTTCCTCATGCCGATCTGCATCGGCGCGAGCTGGAAAACGATCGAGAAGCGCGCAGGCGAATATTACGCCAACTTCCTCGTGATGGAAACGCTGATGATCGGCGTCTTCTCGGCGCAGGATCTGTTCCTGTTCTACATCATGTTCGAAGCCGGCCTGATCCCGATGTATCTCATCATCGGCATCTGGGGCGGGGCGGACCGCATCTACGCCAGCTACAAGTTCTTCCTCTACACGCTGCTCGGCTCGGTGCTGATGCTGATCGCGATGATGTGGATGGCCAGCGAAGCGGGCACGACCGACATCCCGACGCTGATGTCCACGAACTTCCCTGCGCAGGCGCAGACCTGGCTGTGGCTGGCATTTTTCGCCAGCTTCGCGGTCAAGATGCCGATGTGGCCGACCCACACCTGGCTGCCCGATGCGCACGTGCAGGCCCCTACGGCGGGTTCGGTTATCCTTGCGGGCGTGCTGCTCAAGATGGGCGGATATGGCTTCATCCGCTTCTCGCTGCCGATGTTCCCGGAAGCCAGCGCGCAGTTTGCGCCGCTGATCTATGGGCTTTCGATGGCGGCGGTGGTCATCACCTCGCTGATCGCGCTCGTGCAGAACGACATGAAGAAGCTGATCGCCTATTCCTCGGTCGCGCACATGGCGATTGTCACGGTCGGGCTCTTCGCGTTCAACCGGCAGGGGCTGGAAGGCTCGATGATCGTGATGCTGAGCCACGGTCTCGTCTCGGGCGCGCTGTTCCTTGCGGTCGGCGTAATCTACGACCGGCTGCACACGCGCGAGATCGACCGGTACGGCGGTCTTGCCATCAATATGCCCGCTTATGCGTTGTTCTTCATGCTCTTCACGATGGCCTCTGTTGGCCTGCCGGGTACGAGCGGCTTTGTGGGTGAGTTCCTCTCGCTGCTGGGCATCTATGCGCAATCGAGCTGGGTAGCGCTGGTCTGCACCACGGGTATCATCTTGGGCGCGGCCTACATGCTCTACCTCTATCGCCGCGTCGTGTTCGGCGTGCAGAAGAACGCGGACGCTGCCGCCATGCCCGATCTGGATGCCCGCGAATGGGCGATGATGGTGCCGCTGGCCGCTGCCGTGCTGTGGATGGGCGTCTATCCGGAAACCTTCCTCGCGCCGATGCGCAAGGACATCGCCGGGCTGGAAGCGCGGTTGGCACAGGCGCGGCCTAAGGGCGACGCTGATCTGCGACTGGGCGTGATGCCGCCTGCCGCGTCAGAACATGAACATGGGGCTGAGATGGAACACGGCGCTGGAACCGCGCATGGGCTGGAAGCTGAACACGGGCCGGAAGCCGCGCACGGGGAGGCACACTGATGGAACTTCTCCGTTCGCTGGCGATCACCGGGACCGAGGAAGTCCTCAGCGTTTCTGGCCTGATCCTGCTGCTCGCCGCCGCCTGGGGCGGTGACAAGGCCAGCCGCGTCATCTCGATTGCGTCCGTGGCGGTCCTCACCGTCTGCGCCGTGCTAACGGCACCGGCGCTGGGCAATGCCGCGATGGGCGCGGGCGTGAGCGCGTGGAACGGCCAGTTCAGCGGCGATGCTTTCGCCGCGTTTGCCAAACTGCTCATCTACGCCGGCGCTGCCGTGACGCTGATCATCGCGCCTGCTTTCTTCGATCGCACCCAGGCGATGCGTGCCGAATTCCCGCTGCGGGTGCTGTGTGCGGCTATGGGCATGGGCATCATGGTTTCGGCCACCGACATGCTGGCGCTCTATATCGGGCTCGAACTCAACAGCCTTGCCGCTTACGTGATGGCCGCGTTCCTGCGCAGCGACGAACGTTCCGCCGAAGCAGGGCTAAAGTACTTCGTACTCGGTTCGCTCGCCTCGGGTATCCTGCTCTATGGCATCAGCCTGACCTATGGCTTCACCGGATCGACCAGTTTTGCCGGCATCCATGCCGCGCTAGCCGGGCCGCTTTCGATGGGTGCAACCTTCGGGATTGTGTTCGTGCTGGCAGGTCTTGCCTTCAAGATCAGTGCCGCGCCGTTCCACATGTGGACACCCGACGTTTATGAAGGCGCACCGACCCCGGTGACGACTTTCTTCGCGACGGCGCCCAAAGTGGCCGCGCTGGCGCTGCTGATGCGCGTCAGCCTGTTTGCCTTTGGCGCGCAGCCCGGCGCATGGCAGCAGATCGTGATCTTCGTGGCGCTCCTCTCGATCGTGATCGGTGCGCTCGGTGCCATCGGGCAAGACAATATCAAGCGCCTGCTGGCCTATTCCTCGATCAACAATGTCGGCTTCATGCTGATCGGGCTCGCATGCGCCAACGAGGCGGGCGCAGCGGCGATGCTCGTCTATCTGGCGATCTATGTCGTGATGTCGGTGGCGGGCTTTGTCGCTGTGCTGATGCTGCGTGATGAAAGCGGCGCCCCGGTGGAATCGATTGCCGCGATGGCTGGCCTGTCCAAGACCCGGCCAATGCTGGCGCTGGCGCTGGCCATGGTCATGTTCAGCCTGGCCGGCATACCGCCACTGCTGGGCTTCTGGGGCAAGTTCGTGGTGTTTCAGGCGGCGGTGCAGGCGGGCCTGCTCTCGCTGGCCGCCATCGGCATTGCCGCCTCGGTGATCGGCGCGTTCTATTACATCAAGGTCGTCAAGGTGATGTACTTCGACGAAGCCGCCGATGTGGTGCAGGGCAAGAGTGACATGGCCCAGCGCGTGCTGCTGCTCGGCTCGGCCGTGGCGATTTCGCCGCTAGGCTATCTGCTCACAAAGCCGCTTGGTGTGCTGGCAGGCAATGCTGCAGCCGCCCTGTTCCACATAGCCTGACCCCGCTGGGCTGGGCTGGTGCCGGACCCGCTGATCAGGGTCGTGGGCGAGGTCGCCTCGACCAACACGGCGCTGCTCGCGCTGCTCGCCGGGGGTGAGGCTCCTGCCGAAGGGCACTGGCTGGTCGCGGATCGGCAAAGTGCCGGCCGCGGTCGCGCAGGGCGGGTCTGGGCTGGCGGCCTTGGCAATTTCATGGGTTCCACCGCCGTGGCCCTGCGCGATGGTGAGGCCTTGCCGCAAACGCTGGCGCTCGTGGCCGGATTGAGCGTCTACAAGGCCGTGATGGCGGTGCTGCCCGGTCTGCCTGGCCTCGCGCTCAAGTGGCCCAACGATCTGCTGGTGGGCGAGGCCAAGCTGGGCGGCATCCTGCTGGAGCGGCAGCGCGATGCAGTGGTGGTGGGCATCGGGGTCAATCTGGCCGAGGCGCCCGATGTGCCGGGCCGCCAGACAATATCGCTCGCCGGGCTGGGGCATGCGGTGAGCCGCGATGCGTTCGCTTCGGCGCTGGCAGGTGCCTGGGCGGAAGATCTGACCGCATGGCACGCAGGCGGCTGGCCTGCCTTGCGCGCGCAGTGGCTGGAACGCGCCCTGCCCAAAGGCACCTTGCTGGGGGTCAACCTGGCCGAGGAAGGCCGCGTGATCGGCGCCTTTGCGGGTCTGGAGCCGGACGGCGCGGTCCTTCTGCGCTTGGCGGATGGCGCAGTCCGTGCCATCCACGCAGGCGATGTCGAACTCATCGGGACACACTGATGGGCGCAGGAGGAGGATCTGATGCTTCTGGCGGTTGACGTCGGCAACACCAATGTCGTGTTTGCGCTGTTTGACGGGCGCGAGATCAAGTCGCGCTGGCGCGTGGCCACCGATCCGCGCCGCACGGCTGATGAATACGCGGTGTGGCTCCTCCAGTTGATGCAGCTACAGGGCTTCGATCCCAAGGCAGTTTCGCAGATCCTGATTTCCACCGTGGTGCCGCGCGCGCTGCATAATCTGCAAGTGCTGGGGCAGAAGTATTTCGGCATCGAGCCGCTAGTTGCCGGGCAGCCGCCGGTGGAATGGGGCTTTATCGCCGATGTCGAGCATCCCAGATCGCTGGGGGCAGACCGCGCGGTCAACACGGTGGCGGCCCATGCCAAGTATCCGGGCGATCTGATCGTGGTGGATTTCGGCACCGCCACAACATTCGATGTGGTCGATGCGAGCGGCGCCTACAAGGGCGGGATCATCGCGCCCGGCATCAACCTGTCGCTCGATGCGCTGGTAACGGCGGCGGCCAAGCTGCCGCGCATCGCGATTGCGCCGCCGCAAAACAACAACCGCAGCGTGATCGGGCGTAACACCGAAGACCAGATGCAAATCGGTGTGTTCTGGGGCTATGTGGCGATGATGGAAGGACTGATCGCCCGCCTGCGCGCCGAGATCGGCCGTCCCGCCAAAGTGGTTGCCACAGGCGGGCTGGCCGTATTGTTCGACGAGCACACGGCGATCTTCGACCATGTCGATACCGACTTGACGCTGGATGGCATTGCCATTTTGGCCGAACGCGTGGCAGCGCAGGACGGCGCTGCGTGATTTTTCGGGCCAGGCGGCCCCAAGTGAACTGGAACTTTTGTGAAACCCGGTAAGGAATTGCTGTTTCTCGCGCTCGGCGGATCGGGCGAGATCGGCATGAACGTCAATCTCTATGGCTGCAACGGCAAGTGGCTGATGGTCGATCTCGGCATGACATTTGCGGATCCCCATTATCCGGGCGTCGATCTGGTGTTCGCCGATCTCTCGTTCATAGAGGAACGGCTGGACGATCTTCTCGGCGTGGTGCTGACCCATGCGCACGAGGATCATATCGGCGCGGTGCCTTATTTCGCGCTCGATCTGGGCGTGCCGCTCTATGCCACGCCGTTCACCGCCGGCCTGATCGCCAAGAAGCTGGAGGAAGAGGGCCTCACCAACGAGGTCAAGCTGAAGATCATCCCAATGGGCGGCACGCTGCAACTGGGGCCGTTCGGCTTCACCTATGTCGCGCTCGCCCATTCGATTCCCGAAGGCAATGCGCTGATCATCGACACGCCCTATGGCCGCATTTTCCACACCGGCGACTGGAAGCTGGATGATGCGCCGCAGATGGGCACCCCGGCCAGCGCCGCGCAGCTGAAGGCCATTGGTGACAGCGGCATATTGGCGATGATCGGTGATTCCACCAACGTGTTCAATCCGGAAGCATCGGGCAGCGAAGGCGATGTGAAAGACGGGCTGATGCGGCTGATCAAGGCGCGCAAGCAGGGCCGGGTGCTGGTGACGACCTTTGCCAGCAACGCCGCCCGGCTGGGCACGCTGGGCGCGGTGGCGAAAGCCTGTGGCCGCGAACTGGTGCTGGCCGGCCGCAGCATGGACCGCATCACCCAGGTGGCCCGCGCCACCGGTTATCTGAAGGACATGCCGGACCCGATTGATTGGGACACGGCGATGAGCCTGCCCCGCAACAAGGTG
>JAIXYF010000341.1 GCA_027490345.1 Novosphingobium sp. | reverse complement strand
TGGCCGGAAACTGGGCGATTCCACTTTCATCATCGCGCACCTGATGCAGCGGTTCGGCGTTGATCCCGATGCCCATCTCACCCCGGCGCAGCGCGGCATGGCCGTGGCGATCCAGCGGCTGATCGATGAGAACCTCTATTGGACCATGGTCCATGATCGCTGGGTGAACGAGGCAAACTGGCTCCAGTTTCGCGATGTCGTGCTGGGCGGGCTTGCCCTTCCGCTGCGCCGCGCGCTTGGCCCTGTCGCGCGGCGCGGGGTGAAGAAGCAGCTGCAAGGCCGCGGCATCGGCATCCACACCCCGCAGGATATCGCCGCCATCGGCCGCCGCGACGTGAACGCGCTGTCCGGCATTCTCGGCGATCAGGCATGGTTCTTCGGCAGCGAACCCACCTCGACCGACGCCGTCGTCTATGCCCAGCTCGTCAACATCTGGCGCGCCCCGCTCGAAAGCGAAGTGCGCCGCGCCATCGGCCAGACGCCGAACCTCGTCGCCTTCATCGACCGGTTCGCGGCCAGGTACTACTAGGCCGCGTGGACAAGTTCAGAGGTGAACGGAGCGACTGCGATTGGTGGGGGCTGCCATGTCTGCAACCACCCTGTCCGTCGCCCCGTGCTTGACACGGGGCTTGGCTTTCCTTGCCACCTCGCGGCTGGCATGAGGGAGCGATGGAGAAAGACGGCTGGGCCTGGAGTATGGCGAACAGCCGTCCCGGCGGATCATCCCGATTGGCTTGACCCTTGGGACCAGCGGTATCCTGCGCAGGATGTGCCTTGGGGTGGCGCTGGAAGGTAGCCAAGCCCCGTGTCAAGCACGGGGCGACGGTGGGTTTTCGGTGGCGAGCTGATGAGCCATGCTGGCTGGAATTGGTGGAGAGCGGACGATCACATTGCAATTCTGACGCCGTCGATGTCGACTTCGTAGGTTGCGCCCGCGCACCAAAAGACAACCGTATTGCCGTTGTGATCCGCGTGAGATGTATCATCTAGATCGATCGGACGGGGATAGTGAATGTCCACCGTTGATCCCGGCGGGATAGTCTCGGAGGAAGCCCACGGCTCAATGATCAGCATCAATGGTTCGTTACTGTCGTTCTTGAGAGAAAGGTGCTTATCGAGCGCATAGGTATCGATGCTGAAACCTGCTGGGTATTCTCGGAAAGCAGGTTGCCACTTGGCATTTTCGATACTGGCCTCTGCCGCCGACAACGTAGAGTGGAACCCGAGAACTGTCTCGGTGCCATTGATCCCTCGGTGGCGCAGCAGGAAGACTCTTTCCGTGCCGAGAAAATACTTCTTCAATGAACGACTTCAAGTGGGCGCAAGCAGTCATTCGAGTGGCTCCACCCGGCCTAGCGGTTCTCGCGCCACCACCGAAACGTGAACACCGCCGCGCTCGGCCCATCGCGCCCGATCTGCGCCAGCTTCTCCATCGCTTCGGCCACGGTGGGGATATGCCCCTCCGGCACGTCCCACAGCGCCAACGATGGCTCCACCGGCTCGAACCACTCGCCCCGCCGCGCCATTACGCTGCGGTGATCTGCCTGCCGATAGGCGAAAGCCTCCAGCGCAGGCACATCGCGCCAAACCGTGAGGTTAACGATGAAATCCGCATCCCCCGCCAGCGCCTGAATGGCCGTGGCGTCGTTGGCATCGCCCTCCCCTACCAGCCGCCAGATAAACCCGTCCGCCACATCGGCCTGCGCATTCACATGATCCAGCGC
The DNA here is from genome assembly GCA_027490345.1 of Novosphingobium sp. Taxonomy (GTDB): domain Bacteria; phylum Pseudomonadota; class Alphaproteobacteria; order Sphingomonadales; family Sphingomonadaceae; genus Novosphingobium. The sequence goes on along the minus strand of JAIXYF010000341.1, from coordinate 7,638 downwards.
ATCCATGAACGGCTGGTTGGCAGGATCGGCCTTGGGGCGGCGGAAGCGGGAAACGTTGATCTGGGCAATAGGCACCTTCAAAGCTCCTGCCGGAAATAGACGACCCGCTCAGTCTCGGCGAACCCGGCGGCGAGGTGGAAGGCATGGCTTTCGGTATCGTCATGCCAGGTATCCGAGGCAAACTCGCGAATGCTCTGCGCGCGGCCCCAGTCCGCCACGGCTGCGACCAGCCGCCGCGCGAGGCCCTTCCGCCGGGCCTCAGGTGCCACGCAAATGCCTTCGAGGAACAGCACCGGCGTCTCGTCGCAGCCGTTCACGTATTCGTGGCGGATCGAGGCCTCGGCAAAGCCGACGACGGCATCGCCATCGAGAGCGACCAGATTGTGAAACCGCTCGGGCTCTGCCAGCTGCTCCTCTGCTTCGGCGCGGTGACCTTCCACCGCCTCCTCGTCCCACAGCAGGTGGCGCAGCGCCGCCCAGCCATCAAGATGTTCAGGACCGGCCTGAACAATGGCAATCACTTCCGTTCGACCTTCTTGCGCTTCATCGCGTCGTGGAAGCGGTCGGCCCAGCCCGGCTTGACCAGCTGCTCGCCGCGCACCAGCCGCAGTTCGCCGTCTGCCACGTCGCGGCTGACGGCGCTGCCTGCTGCCACAATGGCATCTGCGCCGACCTTCACCGGGGCGATCAGCGCGGAGTTGGAGCCGATGAATGCCCGCTCGCCGATCACCGTGCGATACTTGAAGTAGCCATCATAGTTGCAGGTGATCGTGCCCGCACCAATGTTCGCGCCCGCGCCCACATCGGCATCGCCCAGATACGTCAGATGATTGGCCTTCGCGCCTGCGTGCAGCACCGCGTTTTTCACTTCGACGAAATTGCCGACGCGCGCTTTCTCTTCCAGCACCGCGCCGGGGCGCAGCCGCGCGAACGGCCCCACCGACGCGCCGCTCTCGAGCCGCGCCCCCTCGATATGGCAGAAGGCGTGGATCACCACATTGTCAGCCACGGTCACGCCCGGGCCGAACACCACGTTCTGCTCCACCGTCACATCGCGGCCCAGTTTGGTATCCCAAGCAAACCACACCGTTTCGGGCGCCACCAGGCTCGCGCCATCGGCCATCGCCTGAAGCCGCCGCTTGTGCTGCCAGCGCGCTTCGGCTTCGGCGAGTTCGGCGCGGCTGTTGATGCCGGCCACTTCGTCCGCATCGTCCGTCACCACCACAGCGCACACGCGCCCATCGCCGTTTGCCACGTTGACGATATCGGTGAGGTAGTATTCACCCTGCGCGTTGTCGTTGCCCACGCGTGCCAGCAGCTTGAACAGCTGGTCCCCGCGCACCGCCATCAGGCCCGAATTGCACAAGCGGCAGGCGCGCTCGGCCTCGGTCGCGTCCTTGTGCTCGACCATTTTCTTGATGGCGCCATCCTCGGCGATCACGCGGCCATATTGCAGCGCGTTTTCCGGCTCGAACGCCAGCACGACTACCGCCGGATTGTCCGGCCCGTGCAGCCGCTCCAGCATTGCGCGCATCGTTTCGGTGCGCACAAACGGCACATCGCCATAAAGGATCAGCACATCGCCTGAAAAGCCGGCCCCATCCGGACCTGAGAGCGCACCTTCGGCCTGCTGCACGGCATGGCCGGTGCCCAGCTGCGGATCCTGCACTGCCAGCTCCGCACTATCACCCAGCGCCGCCGCCAGCTGCTCGCGCCCCGCGCCGACCACAACCACCTTGCGCTGCGGCACCAGCGCATCGGCGCTGGCCATGAGGTGCATCAGCATGGGCCGCCCGGCGATGGGATGCAGCACCTTGTGCAGATCACTTTTCATGCGGGTGCCCTTGCCAGCGGCAAGAACGACAAGAGCGAGCGGGGAGGCGGTTTCAGTCATGCATGCGTCCTTGCCAGCATTTCCTTGCAGTTTCCAGAATGCGCCGCCACGGAATGGACCATGACGGATTTTCCCTTCCAGATCGTCGGCTTCGATCTCGACGGCACGCTGCTCGATACCGCGCACGATATCGGCCACGCGCTCAACCATGCGCTTGCCCACGCGGGCCGGCCGCTTGTCCCGCTCGGCGAGACGCGGCGTTTCATCGGCGGCGGCAGCGCGCAAATGCTGCACAATGCGCTGATGGCCAGCGGCGGATTGGAAGGCATTGATTTCCCGGCCTTGCAGGAGCGCCTGCTGGCTTTCTATGCCGAGAACATCGCCCACCACACTGTGCTGTTTCCGGGCGGAGAGGCGATGCTGGAGGCACTGGCTGCGCGCGGCGTCCGCCTCGCCGTGGCCACCAACAAGCGCGAGGATCTGGCCCGCCGCCTGTTCGATGAACTCGGCCTCACGCCGCGTTTCGCCACGATCATCGGTGGTGACACGCTTGGCCCCGACCGCGCCAAGCCCGCGCCCGACATGCTGCATGAAATGGTCCAGCGCTGCGGCGGCGGGGCGGCCGCGTTCGTGGGCGATACCACGTTCGATGTGGGCGCCGCGCGGGCCGCGCAGATGCCGGTGGTCGCCGTAAGCTTCGGCTTCAACGATCTGCCTGCACACGAACTCGGCGCAGATAGGGTGATCGACCACTTTGACGAACTGGTGCCCGCACTGGAAATGCTGAAACGCTAGGAACTGGCACGATAGAAAAAGGTGGGGCCTGCGCAGATTATCTGCGCCCCTCCCCAGCCTTGCCATCCGCGCATGGCGGCGCCACTCTTGGCCCCAGCAATCCATCCCCAAGGAGATCCCGATGTCCGAAGAATATGTGCCCCCCAAAGTCTGGGTCTGGGACCAGAACAACGGCGGCGCCTTTGCCGCCGTCAATCGCCCCACGGCTGGCGCCCAGCATGAGGCTGAGCTTCCGGTGGGCGAGCACCCTTTCCAGCTCTATTCGCTCGGCACGCCCAATGGCCAGAAGGTCACGATCATGCTCGAGGAGTTGCTTGAGCTGGGCATCAGCGAAGCCGAATATGATGCTTGGCTGATCAAGATCTTTGATCGCGACCAGTTCGGCAGCGGGTTCGTGGGCATCAATCCCAATTCCAAGATCCCCGCGCTGGTCGATCGCAGCGGGCCGGAACCAGTCCGCGTGTTCGAATCGGGCGCGATCCTGATGCACCTGGCGGAAAAGTTCGGCCACTTCCTCCCCGCCAGCGGCCCGGCGCGCGCCGAAGTGCTCTCGTGGCTGTTCTGGCAGGTCGGTTCCGCACCGTTCATGGGCGGCGGCTTTGGCCATTTCTATCACTACGCGCCGTTCAAGATCGAATACGCGATCGATCGCTATTCGATGGAAACCAAGCGCCTGTTCGATGTGGCGAACAACCGCCTCAAGGAAACGCGCTTCCTTGGCGGCGATGACTATTCCAGCGCCGATATGTCGGCCTAGCCGTGGCTCGGCAACATCTACCGCGGCGAGGCTTATGGCGAGGCGGCGACGTTCCTATCGATGCACGAATATGAAGCCGTCGGCCGCTGGGTCGCGGAAATCGACGCGCGCCCCGCCGTGAAGCGCGGCCGCCTCGTCAACACCAACAAGGGCGTGCTCGAACGCCACAGCGCTGCCGATTTCGCGGCCCTGCCCGAAGGCACACTCTGAACGGCGCGGCAGATGGGGCGCTGCATTGCCCCATCTGCCGCTTTTCATTTCCCCCCTCTTTTCAAGTTCTGGTCCGCCGCTATAAGCGCGGCTCGCGTTGGGGCGTCGCCAAGTGGTAAGGCACCGGTTTTTGGTACCGGCATTCGGAGGTTCGAATCCTCCCGCCCCAGCCAGCACGCTGCCTGTCAGCAAGCTGCCAGCCCGCCCTTAGGGTAAACAGTTTCGCGCCATGCGGGCCTTGAGCAGGGCGATGTTGGCTTTCGCGTCAAACGCGGTCAGCAGCCCCCTTGCAGCCAGATCGTCATAGCGGCGCTTCGTTTCGCGGTCTGCCGTGCAGGCCTCCTGCTTGTGGCCAGCGGCATCCAGCGCCTCGCCCACCAGCGTGTAATCGAAGACCACGTCGCGCGAGTGGAGCGCACCCGGCTCGGCCCGGAGCAAGGCCTCATCCTCGTCGCGAACCTCAGCCAACAGGCGCAGCGCGTGCTCCGTCTTGCCCGAAAAACCCAGCGCCTGCGCGCGGGCATTGCGCACAACGCGCAGCCGCCGCCGTCCTTCGCGGTCGTCCGGATCGAGCCGCACCGCATCGCGCGCGGCTGATTCTGCAGCCGCCAGCACCGGCAGCGCCTCATCCGTGCGCTTCAGCTCGGTGAGCGTCGTGCCCAGATTCCATGCTGCCACTGCCTTTGCGCCCGGCAGATAGGGGTGGCCCGGATAGGCTAGCTGGAGCGCCTCCAGCTCTGCCAGCGCCTTGCGATAGTGCGGCAAGGCATCCCCGGCGCGGTCCTGATAATAGAGCGCCTCGGCCTTGCTCGCGAGCAGGCGCCCCCGATCAAGGCTGTCTGCCCAGCGCGTACCCGGCGGGATCAGCGCCAGCGCTGCATCGGCCAGCCGCGCCTCTTCGGCAAAGCGCCCCTGCCAGCCGCGCAGGTCAGCCATAACCGCCGCCTGCTCGCGCGCCAGCCCCCGGTCTGCCGGAAACGCCGCGACAAGTTGCGCGGCGCCCTCTGCCAGCGCAGCCGCAGCCTCCACATCCCCCTGCATGAACACCGCCAGCCGCACTCGTTCCAGCAGTACACGGGCGCGCAAGGCCCGTGCCTTCGCCGTGGTCAGCGGCATCAGCAAGGCATCCGCGCGTCTGAGGTCTGCGTCTGCCCGGTCCGGCTGGCCCAGATTGGGCCGCCCCGCCCCCGCCAGATGCCGTGCCAGCAGCAGCAGGCCCTGCGCGGCCTCAACCCGCACCGCGTCCGAACTTTCCGCGCTGGCCGCCAGCCGGTCGAGATACCCCTGCGCCGCCGTGGCCGTTTCGGTGCGCAGCCGCAGCGTACCAGGCACGGCTTCGAGCCGGGGCAGCAGCGTGCCCACCAGCATATTGGCCGCGCCGCGCGCATCAGCGAAGCGAGCCTCGGCTTCGGCCCGCGCCGCATCTGCTCGCCAAGAGGAGAGCGTGGCGAAAACGCTGGTCCCCGCCAGCAAAGCGAAAGCTGCCCCGGCCAGCGCCAAGCCGCGCCAGTGACGCCGCCCAAAGCGCCCCGCTGCATAGCCCCACGGCGCTGGTATCCGCGCGCGCACCGGCAGATGCGCGCGGTGGCGCCGCACATCGGAGTGCAGCGCCGCGACATCGGGGTAGCGGTCTGCCGGATCGACCGCGAGCGCCTTGGCCGCGATGGCTGCCAGATCGCCCTTCAACCAGCCAGCCGGCAGCACCGAGCCTGCCACTTGCGCCCAGGTTCCATCCGGCAGCCTGCCTGTCAGCAGCTGCACGAGGAGCATACCCAGCGAGAACACATCACTCGCCACGGTCGGCGCGGCGCCGCCGGTGCGCTCGGGGGCGGCATAGCCCCGGGTCAGCGGTGAGGGCGCCAAGCCGCCCTCACCTGCCTGATCACCCGGCAGATCGTCCGCCAGACCACTGGCCAGCCGCGCGATGCCGAAATCCAGCAGATGCACCTGCCCATCCGCGCTCATCAGGATATTGCTGGGCTTGAGATCGGCATGGATCACCAGCTGGCGATGCGCGTGGGCCACCGCATCGCAGATCCGTTCGAAGGCATCGAGCCGGGCTGCCTGCCCCGCGACTGCCTGCCCCGCGACTGCCTTGTCCAGCGCCTCGGTGACAGGCAGCCCCTCGATCAGGTCCATGGCCAGCCACGGCCGGTCATCGTGTTCCCCGCCATCGAGAATGCGCACGATTCCCGGATGGCGCAGCCGCGCCAGCATTCGGCGTTCCTCGGCAAAGCGGGCCAGCCCAGCGGCGCTCGCCAGATCGGCGCGGATCAGCTTGATCGCCACCGTCTGGGCAAAGCGCCCGTCATCGCGTTCGGCGCGCAGCACCTGCCCCATGCCGCCGCGCGCGATCTCGCCGGTTACGCGGTACGGGCCGATCCGCTCGGCAAGCACATCGCTGAGGCCGAACGCGCGGGCAAAGCTGGTGGTTTGCAGGAACGGAGCGTCCCCGCCTTCCTCGCCCAGCAGGCCCTCCACCCGTGCGCGCAGGGCGGCGTCCCCGGCGCAGGCCTCCTCCACAAACGCCGCTCGTGCCGCCGGATCGGCGATCCCCAACGCTTGCTCCAACAGCGCCAGCGCGCGGCCATCCAGCGCGCTCACGCCCTCAATCCTTCAGTTCGGCGGCAAGCCAGAGCCGCGCTGCCGCCCAGCGCCGCTTCACCGTGCTTTCGGATTCCTCCCACAGCGCCGCGATTTCGGGAACGGAAAGCCCGGCAAAGAAGCGCAGTTCCACCAGCCGCGCCAGGGGCGGAGAGGCGGCCTCCAGCCGCACCAGCGCGGCATCGAGCGCCTCGACATCGATGGCCGCTTCGCCCTGCGCCGAAATCGCCACTTCGCCAGCCAGTTCGGGCCGCTGGCGTTTCCTCGCCCGCCGCGCGCGGATCGCATCGATCATCGCCTGCCGCAGCACCCGCGCGCCAGTGGCGAAGAAATGCTGCCGGTCGGCAAAGCTCATCCGATCGAGCTTCATCAGCCGCAGCGCCGCTTCGTTGACCAGTTCCGTGGGTTGCAGCGTGAGGTAGGGGGCATCGCGCCGCAGCAGGCGCGCCGCCGCCAGCCGCAACTCGTCGTAAACCGAGGCCAGCAGCGCATCGCGCGCGGCGGCATCGGTCGGCCCGGTTTGCTCTGGCCCGCTCTGCTCCTCGCCCACCCCGCGCCGCTCCTTCCGGGCAGAAGAAGTGCGACGCGAGGGCGGGCTTGGCAACCATGTTATCCGCCGCTGCGGTCCGGACCGGATCAGATCATCACGATGTCGCTGGCGTCGATATCAGGCCGCCCTTCGAACTGGGCAATAGCCACCTGCACCTGCGCGCCGGTGCCATCGGGATCATAATAGAGCACACCATTAGCCCGGTTGTAGATCAGGTGATGGTTGGCCGCCGTGGCCGACGGCCCGGCAAAGAACTCTGCAGGATTGAGCGGTGTGCTGGTGATCCCGCCAAAGTAGTAACGCTCGATTTCGATCCGGTCCACGCCGCTGGCAAAGTCGAGCACCGTGTCGTGCTGCTTGGCCACGGGAAACGCACCGGCAAACCGGAAGGTGTCGCTGCCCGCGCCGCCCTTGAGCACGTCCTTGCCGCCATTGCCCGAGAGCACGTCATCGCCGCCCCCGCCGATCAGGGTATCGCGGCCCGCCCCGCCTTCGAGCAGGTTGGCCGCGCTGTTGCCCACGATCCGGTTGTCGGCATCGTTGCCCCTGCCATCAATCGCAGCCGTGCCCCGCAGGATCAGGTCCTCAAGCCCGGAAGGCATGCGGAAGGTGACCGTGCTGTAGGCCCGGTCATGGCCATCATTGGGCACTTCGATGATCTGGTCTCCGGCGGAATTGACGATGTAGCTGTCATTCCCCGCCCCGCCATGCATCGTATCGTTGCCCGATCCGCCGCGCAGGTCATCATCCCCGCCCCGGCCATAAAGCTCGTGGTATCCAGCGCCGTCCGCACTCATGACATTGGCGGCATCGTTGCCGTATGCGTAATAGGCACGGCCGGTCAGCACCAGCCGTTCAAGATTGGCTGCCATGGTGTAGTTGTTGATC
>JAIXYF010000044.1 GCA_027490345.1 Novosphingobium sp. | reverse complement strand
GGGATCCGGCGCATGGCCCCGGCGATGACTGGTTCCACTACGCCAACTTCAATTTCCCCGTCATCGCCTCGGTCATGGAGGCCGCCACGGGTGAGCGCTTCGACCGCCTGATGGGCCGCCTTGTGCTCCAGCCGCTGAAGCTCTCGGCCTGCTACAACTGGTCCGGCTGTGAGGCAGGAGCCGCCGCCCGCGCCGTGGTGCTTCACCGCGCCGATGGCAGCGTGGCGCGTGATGATCTGCGCGGCAAATTGCCCGATTGCCCGGTCGTCGTCGTCCCCGGTCAGCCTTGCGATCTCGGCGCCTACACCCCCGGCTGGAACGGCGCGCTGTTCTCGCCCCAGGGCGGCCTGCGCATCGCGATGCGTGATCTTGCGCGCATTGGCCAGATGATGGCGCGCGGCGGGCGCGGTTTCCTTTCGCCCGCCAGCTTCGCCGCGCTCACCACGCCGCAATGGCGCTTCAATGGCCGCAACGGTCTGGGCGAAAACGGCGAGCCGGACGGGTTCTTCTGCGCCTATGCCCTTGGCGTGCAGCTGATCGGAAACCACACGGCAGGCTGCCGCGATGATCCGTTTGCCGATGGTGTCCCCCGCATCGGTCACCCCGGCGAGGCCTATGGCCTGCGCTCCGGCCTGTGGCTTGATCCCATGACCGGGCGCGGGGTCGCCTTCTTCACCACCGCCGTGCCGGATGACGCTGCCAAGGGTATCAGCGCCTTCAGTGCGGTCGAAGAAGCCGTGCTAACGCGAACGCGGCTGCGGTCTCCACCGTCACGGAGCCGATAGGGCTTTTCCTTAGGCTGCCTGATCTGCCATGGCGGGCGGGTGAGCACGATCCATCCCGAAACCCAGGGCGACGCAATTTCAGCCCTCTCGCGCATTTTCGGCTTCAGCGCGTTTCGCGGCGTGCAGGATCAGGTCGTCGGTCGCGTGCTTGGGGGGCAATCGACGCTTGCGGTCATGCCCACGGGCGCGGGCAAGTCGCTCACCTATCAGCTCCCCGCCGCGATGTTGCCGGGCACATGCGTTGTGGTCTCCCCGCTGATCGCGCTGATGCACGATCAGCTGCGCGCCGCGAATGCCAATGGCCTTGCCGCCGCCGCCCTCACCAGCGTCGACACGGACCGCGAGGCGACCATCGAGCGCTTCCGCCAAGGCCAGCTCGATCTGCTTTATGTTGCGCCCGAACGCGCCAGCCAATCGCATTTCCGCGAGCTGCTGAGCCGCGCGCCGATATCGCTGTTCGCCATCGATGAGGCGCACTGCGTTTCCGAATGGGGCCACGATTTCCGGCCAGACTATCGCCTGCTGCGCCCGCTGCTCGATTCCTTCCCGGATGTACCGCGCCTTGCGTTGACGGCAACGGCCGACCGCCACACCCGCGCCGATATCCTCGCGCAGCTGGGCATTGCCGACGACGGCCTGATCATTGCCGGGTTTGATCGGCCCAATATCCGCTATCGCATCACCCCGCGTGACAATGCGCTGCGCCAGTTGAAGGCGCTCCTCACGGAGCAGCGCGGCCCCGGCATTGTCTATGCTCCTACGCGGAGCGGGGTGGAGAAGCTTGCCGCGCAGCTCGGTGAAGCAGGCCGCCCGGTTCTGCCCTATCATGCGGGCCTCCCGGCAGACGTGCGCGCGGCCAATCAGGCGGCCTTCGTCGCCAGCGAAGACATGGTCATGGTCGCCACGGTCGCCTTCGGCATGGGGATCGACAAGCCCGACGTGCGCTTCGTCGCCCATGCGGGGCTGCCGAAGTCCATCGAGGGCTACTATCAGGAAACCGGCCGCGCGGGCCGCGACGGGGATGAGGCGGTCGCGCTGATGCTGTGGGGTGCGGATGATTTCGCCCGCGCCCGCATGCGCATGGCCGAGGTGGAAGAGCACCGCCAGCCGAGCGAACGCGCGCGGCTCGATGCGCTCGCCAACCTTGTCGAAACGCCCACCTGCCGCCGCGCTGTCCTGCTCCGCCATTTCGGCGAACACCCGCCCGAGGCTTGTGGCAATTGCGACAACTGCCTCCATGCGCCGGGCGTGACCGACGCGACGGAGCTGGCGCGCAAGCTGCTCTCCGCCGTCTATCGCACCGGGCAGATGTTCGGCCTCGGTTATCTTGAAAAGATCCTCACCGGCGCGGCAGACGAGCGCGTGACCAGCCGGGGCCACGATCAGCTTTCGGTGTTCGGCATCGTGCCAGGCGAGGAAGCTGCGTTGCTGCGCCCGGTGGCGCGGGCGCTGCAGGCGCGCGGCACGCTGGTCACCAACGAACACGGCGGCTTCATGCTGGGCGGCGATGCCCGCGCGCTGCTCAAGGGCGAAGGCCGCCTCGATCTTGTCGTCGCGCCCAAGGCCGAACGCACCTCTCGCCGCCGGGGCGCGGAAGCCTTGCCGAATCCGGTCGGCGATCCGCTGTTCGAGGCGCTGCGCGCGCTGCGCCGCGAACTCGCGCTGGAGGCCGGGGTGCCGCCCTATGTCGTCTTCCACGATTCGGTGCTGCGCGACATGGCCGCTCGCCGCCCTGCCAGCTTGCAGGAACTCGGCGCCATCGGCGGCGTCGGCGCGCGCAAGCTGGAGGCCTATGGCGCCCGGTTCCTTCAGGAAATTCGGGGATATTGACCCAAAGCCGAATGATTCAAGGTAGCGGTCAGAACGGGAGCTGCGCCCCATCCCATGCAAACAGCCCGCCGCTGTCCGCCGGGGTCAGCCCATCCAGCACCCCCAGCAGCGCCGCTGCCGAAAAGGCCGGTGTGAACAGCTTCTCCGCCGCCACCCCGCGCTGAAACGGGGCGGAAAGCCCGGTATCCACTGTGCCCGGATGGAGCGTGACGGCTAGCGCCTGCGGGTGGGTGCGCGCCAGTTCGAGTGCAAGGTTCTTGACCAGCATACCCAGCGCGGCCTTGCTCATGCGGTAGGCGTGCCAGCCGCCCAGCCGGTTGTCGGTGATGGAGCCGACACGGGCCGAAAGCGCGGCAAACACCGCGCGCCCATCGCGCCGCAGCAGCGGCAAGGTGTGCTTGGCGATCAGCGCGGGGCCGATGGTGTTGACCGCAAACAGCTCGGCCATACCTTCACCGCTGATCGCTCGCCAAGATTTCTCCGGCCCGGTGCCGTCCGCCCGGGTGAGCCGCCCGGTGGCGATCAGCACGATATCGAGCGGCCCACCAATCCCGGCGCAGGCCGCCGCGATGCTCGCCTCATCGGTCAGATCGAACGCAAAGGGGTGCAGCTTGGCGCCGCCCGGCACATCGCCACGGCGCGATCCGGCGTGGACTTCGGCCACATCAACGCGCGACGCCAGCGCCAGCGCCAGCGCGCGGCCAAGGCCGCCCGACGTGCCAAACACGGCGCAGCGCAGGGAAGGAGAAAGCGTGTCCATGACGCTGGCTTGGCCGCCCGGTGCAGCGCTGTCGAGCAGGCCCAAGAGGCATCTGCTGTATTATCTTGCCAATACAGCTTGCGAAGCGGCCATCGGCACGCCACATTGCCCCGGAGAGGCGCCCCGGCTGGTTTCGGGGCGAAAGCGAGACGGAACACCATGGCCAGCACTGCGACGGATACCGTTACCAAGATCACGCTCACGCCGCCCGATCCGGTGCCGGCGGTTGCGCCCGCGCAGGCCGCCGGGCTGGTGCCCGTGGCGGACGACACGAGGTCGAAGCTGGAAGCCCGCGCCGAAGCCTTTGTCGCCGATCTCGTCGCGCAGGATGCGGCGAGCCCCGAATTTGGCAAGCGCGTCGATCAGCTTTCCAACATGGGCCGCAAGGAAATTGCGGCAGCGGCAGGCATGGCCAACCGGTTTCTGGATCGCCCGGTGCGCGCGATGGACAAAGATTCGGGCGTCGGCGCCGATCTTGCCGCGCTGCGCCGCACGGTGGAAGAGCTTGATCCGGGCCGGCAGGGCAATCTTTCCGCCCCGCGCAAGATCCTCGGCATCATCCCCTTCGGCAACAAGCTGAAGAACTATTTCGATGGCTACACATCCTCGCAAGGGCATATCAAGGCGATCCTCGATCGGCTTGCCTCGGGGAAGGACGAGCTGCTGATGGACAACGCCGCGATCGACGTGGAGCGCGGCAAGCTGTGGGAAGCGATGGGCAATCTGGAGCAGATGATCCACATCTCCAAAGTGCTGGATCAAAAACTGGAAGACGCCGCGAACGATCTTGATCACACCGATCCCGCCAAGGCCAAGGCGATCCGCGAGACGGCGCTGTTCTACACCCGCCAGCGCACGCAGGATCTGCTGACGCAGATGGCCGTGACGGTGCAGGGCTATCTCGCGCTCGATCTGGTCAAGAAGAACAACGTCGAACTGGTGAAAGGCGTGGACCGCGCAGGCACCACCACGGTCGCTGCGCTGCGCACCGCCGTTACCGTGGCGCAGGCGATGACCAACCAGCGCCTCGTGCTCTCGCAGATCACCGCGCTCAACACCACGACCGCCAACATCATCGATTCCACCGGCAAGCTGCTGCGCGAGCAGACCGGCAAGATCCACGAAATGGCCGCTTCCAGCACGATCCCGCTGGAGACGCTGCAACGCGCCTTCCAGAACATCTACGAGACGATGGACACCATCGATACGTTCAAGCTCAAAGCACTCGATGCGATGAAGCAGACGGTCGACACGCTTTCGGGCGAGGTCGAGAAGTCCAAGGGCTATATCGCGCGCGCCGAAGGGCAGGCACAGGCCAGCAAGCAACTGGCTGGCGGAGAGGCCACTTCGCCGCTGCTGAGCCTGGAGGGCTGATCCCCACATGGCAGAAACCGCAAGCGAGAGCAGCCGCATCCTGGCCGAGGCGCGGGCCAGCCTCGTGCGCCAGCAGGCGGGCGGGCGCCGAGTGGGCGGCAAGTCCATCGGGCGGCGCTCAGCCGAACTGAAACGCCTGCATCTGGCGCGCAAGGCCGCCCGGATTGCCTTTGCGGTCATGGCGATCCTGCTGGCGGCGCTGGTGGCGGGGCTGGTGATCGATGGCATCGGCTTCACCGGCATCGTCGTCACGGTCCTTGCCATGATCGCGGCCGTGGGCGTGCTGGCCGCATTCCCCCGGCTCAAGGTGCCTGATCTGGCTGCGCTCAACCGGGGCGATGTGCGCACCATGGTCGCGCGCACCGAATTGTGGCTCGAAGCGCAGCGGCCTGCGCTGCCCGCGCCTGCCGTGACCCTGATCGATCAGATCGGCGTGCAGCTCGATGGGCTGGGGCTGCAGCTTGAAGGGGTTGATCCGGCCGAACCGGCGGTTTCCGAAGTGCGCAAGCTGGTGGGCGAACATCTGCCTGGCATGGTTGAAAGCTATCGCCGCATTCCCGCAAATATGCGGCGCGAGCAGCGTGAGGGCCGCAATGCCGATCAGCAACTGACCGAAGGTCTCGGCAAGATCAGCGCGGAAATCGATGCCGTCACGCGGCAGCTGGCAGCGGGCGATCTGGATGCGCTGGCCGTGCGCGGGCGGTTTCTGGACTACAAATATGGCGACGGGCTGGAGCCTTCCGCCCATCAGATTTCTGGCCCGCAGCTTTCTGGCCCGCAGCTCGCTGCGCCCAAGGCGGCAAGCTGATGCGCGTTTCAGTCCCCCACACCCTCGGCAAGGATGAAGTGCGCCGCCGCATGGCCGCGCGTCTGGACAAGGCGGAAGACAAGGCCAAGGGCATGCTTGGCAGCGCCACGACAGTCGAGTCCACCTGGACCGATGCTGACACGCTGGCCTTCGTGGTCAGCGCGATGGGCTATACCATCCCCTGCACCGCTGCGGCCCGCGAAGAGAGCCTTGATTTCGATGTGGAAATCCCCGCAGGCGCGGGTTTCGCGCGGCGGCTGATCGAGACGGCGGTGCGCGAAAAGGGTGAACGGCTGCTGGCTTAGGCTGCGCTGCGCCGCGCAAGGCGCGCTTCCATTTCCGCGATCAGGGCATCGAGCGATGCGATGCCATCCAGCGTGGCCGCATCGATCAGCTCCTCGATCCGCCCGCCGCTTTCGCACAGGACCGCAGGCAGCGGCACATGCTTGTGCGGCGTATCGTCCTTGTGCTGGAACACCGCCGGGATCGCCAGCGCGGCCAGCCACTTGCGCCACTTCGGGTCCATGCGCAGCGCACCATACGTCAGCGCGCACAAGCTGCACGGATAGGTCGCGGGGGAAAGCGTCTTGTGCAGCGAATCCAGCGCCATGTGCACCAGACCACCATTGGCGTTGTAGATGAAGATCAGGCGGTCTGGTGCGGGCGCGCTCACGCGGCGAGGCTGTAGGGTTCGATTTCGCCCGAAAGGTACTGCTTCTTCGCCTTGGCGCGGCTGAGCTTGCCCGAACTGGTGCGCGGCAGCGTGCGCGGCGGAACCAGTTCGATCACGCAGTTCATGCCGGTGATCGCACGCACCTTATCGCGAATGGCATCGCGCAGCTTCACGCGTTCCTCGGGATCGGAAACGCGGCAGTGGACCAGCACCGCCGGGGTTTCCTCACCATTTTCGGTTTCCACCGAAAACGCTGCAATATCGCCCTGGTGGAAGCCGGGCAGCTGCTCCACCGCCCATTCGATATCCTGCGGCCAGTGGTTCTTGCCGTTGATGATGATCATGTCCTTCGCCCGGCCGACGATGAACAGGTAGCCCTCTTCGTTGCAGTAGCCCATGTCGCCGGTATCGAGCCAGCCATCGACCATGCACGCGGCGGTCGCTTCCGGATCGCGGAAATAGGAGTGCATGACTGACGAGCCCCGGCACCACACTTTGCCGATGTGGTGATGAGCCAGCGCCTCACCCTTTTCGCCGCGCACTTCCACTTCCATGCCGCGCACAGGCACGCCGCAATTGACGATGGCGCGGTAGCGGGCCGGGCGGGAAAGATCGCGCGGCGTGCCCGAAAGGCGCTCTTCTTCGACCAACTCCACCCGGATGCCTTCGCCCGGCGGCATCACCGTTACGGCCAGCGTGGATTCGGCAAGGCCATAGCTGGGCAGAAAGGCGCTGGCCTTGAAGCCGGCATCGGCAAACGCATTGACGAAGCTTTGCATCACATCGGGCCGGATCATGTCCGCCCCGTTGCCTGCAATCCGCCAGCGCGAAAGGTCGAAGCGTTCGGCCACGCTGCTCTGGCTGGAAATGCGGCGCGCGCAGATGTCATAGCCAAAGGTGGGCGAATAAGAGAGCGAGGTGCCCTGGTTGCGGCTGATCAGATCGAGCCACGCCAGCGGGCGGCGGGCAAAGTCCTCGGTCTTGAGGTAATCGGCAGACATCTGATTGGCGATGAGCGAGAGGAAGCACCCGACAAGGCCCATGTCGTGATACCAGGGCAGCCAGCTGATCGCGCGGTCGCCAGGCTGGAACTTCATGCCGTGCGAGTGGCCGGCCAGGTTGGCCATCAGCGCCCGGTGGGTGACGGCAACACCATGCGGGAAGCGCGTGGAGCCGCTGGAATACTGGAGATAGGAGATGGCATCGGGATCGGGCGCCGGCAGCGTGCAATCAGCGGGTTCGGCTGCGGCCGCAAACTCCTGCCAGGTCAACCCCTTGCAGCCGCAGCGCTGCGCGGCTGCTGCGCAGATGGCGGCGATCTCGTCCGGGAAGAGCAGCATCGTGGGATCAGAGCTGGTGATCTGCACCGCCAACTGATCGATGTAGTTTTCCTTGCCGCCAAAGCTGGTGGGCAGCGGCAGCGGCACCGGCCATGCACCGGCATACATCGCCCCGCAGAACAGCGCCGCGAAATCAGGCCCGGTTTCGGCGATCAGCGCAATCCGGTCACCCGGCTGAACGCCCAGCGCGATCAGGCGCCGCGCCGCAATCAGCGCATCGGCGCGCAGCTGCGCATAAGGATAGACCTGGACCAGCGTGCCGCGCGCATCATGGAAATTGAGGCCGCAGGGGCCCTCTGCCACAAAATCGAGCGCATCGCAGAACGTGGGAAAATCGGCAAAGCGCCGGGGGCGCCCATCGTCGTTGGGCGTGGGGACCAGAGCGGCCTTGGCGGCGGCGTCCAGGACAGTCATGCGTTACCCCGTATTATTGGTCTGGTTGATCGTGAAACAGTGATCGTGAAATGGGGGCCTTGGCGGCCTGTTCTGTCCCCGCAACAAACTGCGGGAGGTTCCCATTTGCGCGGGACTGTGGCACGAATATGGCATGGCTCCACCCAGTTTCGGACGCGCGCCCGGCCGAGGGGGCACAACCCGGCTCAAACCCCCGCCGCCGCCGCTCGATCAGGCCGCGCTCGATGGGCTGGCGCTTACCTATGTTGCCCGCTTCGCCACGAGTTCCGGGCGTCTTTCCACCTACCTGAAGCGCAAGGTGCGTGAGCGCGGATGGGCGGAAGAAACGCCGCCGGACGTGGCGGCCGTGGTCGAAAGCATGGCGCAGCGCCGCTATCTTGATGATGCCGCCTATGCCGCCGCCAAAGGCGATGGCCTGCGCCGCCGGGGCTATGGCGCAAGGCGGATCGAAACCGCGCTGGATCACGACGGGATCGCAGCGCCCTTGCGTGCCGCCGCCCGCGGGAGCGAGACCGAACGCCGCCACGCCGTGCTTGCCTTTGCCCGGCGCAAGCGGTTCTGGCCTTATTCAGCCGCGCCGTGTCTTGATCCTGCCATGCAGCGCAAGCATCTGGCGGCCTATCTTCGTGCAGGGCATGGACTTGACCATGTCCGCCGGGTGATGAATGCCGCCAGCCTCGTTGATCTGGAAGAATGGGCCGATGAACATGCCGAACATGCCGAACATGCCGTGGACTAGACTGGCCTGCCTGGCGCTGCTGATCACGGCGGTCGGCTGCTCGCCGCTTGCCGCCGGTTCCACCAGCGCGCAAGATACGGCACAGGCTGCAGCTGGCTCCTCGCAGCCTGCGTCCGCCGCACCTCATCCGGTCTCCGGCCTCGCGGTCGTGCCGCTCACGGTCACCACCGCCAGCGGCGCCCATGTGTTCAAGGTGGAGGTCGCCGCAAGCTATGCCGATCAGGAGCGCGGCCTGATGTTCCGCCAGGTGATGGGTGCGGATGAGGGCATGATCTTTCCAATGGACCCGCCCCGCCGCACCGCCTTCTGGATGAAGAACACCGTGATCCCGCTCGACATCATCTTCCTCGGGCCTGACCGCAAGGTGCTCAACATCGCCGCCAATGCGGTGCCCTATGATCTGACGCCGCTGCCATCGGACGGCGATGCGGCGGGTGTGCTCGAACTCATCGGCGGGCGCGCGGCGCAGATCGGGCTGAAACGGGGCGACCGCATCAACTGGTAAGGTCATATCCCGCTTGCCGAAACCGCCTGCAAGCGGCTAAGCGCGCTCTCACCATGAGCATTCTCGGCAAGATCTTCACCTGGTGGGACGGCGCCACCTTCGGCACCATGGTCGACAGCGCGCGCAATGGCGTGAAAGTCGGCACTGACGCGCAGGGCAACGCCTATTTCCGGGCGCGCAAGCCCTATCCCAAGGGCCACCCCTTTGCCGGGCGCGAGCGGCGCTGGGTAATCTATAACGGCGCGAATGACGCGAGCCGCGTGCCCGCAGAATGGCATGGCTGGCTGCACGGCAGCTACGATGGCGTGCCCGAAAGCAACCTGCCGCCCGCGCGCATCTGGGAAGTGGATTTCACCCCCAATGCCACCGGTACATCGGCGGCCTATCGCCCGCAAGGCGCGCTGGACCGCGGCGGCAAGCGGGCCGCGGCCACGGGCGATTACGAAGCCTGGTCACCCGAAGGCTGATGCGCCGTTTCGCATCGCTGCTGTGCGCGCCTGCCCTGCTGGCGCTCGGCGCATGTGGCGACCCCGGACAGAGCACCGCCGGACAGCCGCCGAGCGAGGCGACTGCCGCCCACGGCAGTGGCACTGGCCTTGGCCCTGCCGCAGGCGAATCCAGCGCGGCGGTTGAAAGCGATCTCGGCACTCCGGTGAAGGACCGTGTCGCGACGCTGGGCTTCCTCAACAAGCGCAACAACATCACTCAGGACATCCAGCTGAAAAGCGGCGAATCGCGCCGCATCGGCAGTGCGATCATCAAGCTGGCCACCTGCGAACGGACGGCGCCATGGGAAGACCCTCCAGAAACCGGGGCCTTCGTGCAGCTGTTCGTCGAGGAACGCGCGACAACGCAGGAAAAGCTGGCATGGCGCAAGGTCTTCTCGGGCTGGCTGTTCCGCCATGCGCCCGCGCTCAACGTGGTAGAGCACCCGGTCTATGATGTCTGGGTCAAGGACTGTGCGATGAAATTTCCGGGCGAGGAAGAAAGCCCTGCTGCCGCCGCATCGACCAGCAGCGCGGCAAAGCCGGCGGGCAGGCCGCCAGCAGCTCCCGCAGCCGCCCCCGCCGCTCCGCCGCCCCCTGCCTGAGAGGCCAGCGCCGCGCGCAGCAGATCCAGATAATGCGCCTGCGGGATTTCCACCGCGCCCAATGATGCCAGATGCGGGGTGGTGAACTGGCAATCGAGCAGCTGGGCCCCCGCCCGGCGCAGCGCCGCCACCAGCCAGGCCAGCGCCACTTTGGACGCATCGCTGGCGCGGCTGAACATGCTCTCCCCGCAGAACACCCGGCCGAAGCCAACCCCATAGAGCCCGCCCACAAGCACTTCGGTGCCCGCCGGCCCCTGCTGCCAAACCTCGATCGAATGAGCGTGGCCGTGGCGGTGCAGTTCGCCGTAACTGGCCGCGATACGCTGGCTGATCCAGCTGTCTTCGGCATCCACGCGCGGCGCAGCGCAAGCATCAATCACTGCGCCAAACGCTTCGTTGCACGTCACGCGGAACCGCCCGCGCCGCAGCGTGCGCGCGAGGCTGTGCGACAGGTGGAACCCGTCCAGCGGCAAGATTGCGCGCATCTTCGGCTCGACCCAATAGACTTCGGGATCATCGCGGCTGTCGGACATCGGAAAGATGCCGGCGCGATAGGCCTGCAGCAAAAGCTCGGGCGGGATGATCGGGGTGCCAGGACGAGACATCTTTAGCCGCTTGTTCTTTGGTTGCGCTGCCCGCGTCAACCCACTAAGGGCGCTTCTCCGGCACAGGAGTGTAGCTCAGCTGGTAGAGCATCGGTCTCCAAAACCGAGGGCCGGGGGTTCGAATCCCTCCACTCCTGCCATTTCCTGCTTGCGGGAATCCTGCCGTTTCCCACTTTCGTGAGTATCCCTGCGCCGGTGCGGCCTGCCATGCTGCACGCTGCCCTTGCCTACTCTTGCCGAAAGTTTTCACCATGACCGTAAAGGCCTATGCCGCTCAAGCTGCCGATCAGCCGCTCGGGCCTTTCGCCATCACCCGGCGTGAACCGGGGCCGGATGATGTGGTGATCGAGATCGCTTTCTGCGGCGTGTGCCATTCGGATTTGCACACGGTGCGCAGCGAATGGGGCGGCACGCTTTATCCGTGCGTTCCGGGGCACGAGATCGTCGGCACGGTGCGCACCACTGGCAGCGCCGTCACCCGATTCGCCGCAGGCGACACGGTGGGCGTTGGCTGCATCGTCGATAGCTGCCGCACCTGCTCCGCGTGTGGAGAGGGGCTTGAGCAATACTGCGACGGCGGGCTGATCGGCACCTACAATTCGTCGACGGGCGATGCGCCGGGGCACACGCTGGGCGGATATGCGCAAACTATCGTGGTCGATCAGGCCTATGTGCTGGCGATCCGCCACCCGCAGGAACTGCTCGCGGCAGTGGCCCCGCTGCTTTGCGCCGGCATCACCACCTGGTCGCCGCTGCGCCACTGGCAAGCCGGGCCGGGCAAGCGCGTGGGTATTGTCGGCATTGGCGGGCTGGGCCACATGGGGATCAAGCTGGCGCGGGCGCTGGGCGCCCATGTCACCGGCTTCACCACCAGCCCGGCCAAGCGGCAGGCGATTCTCGATCTGGGCGCGCACGAGGTTGTCGTGTCGAGCGACAAGGCCGCGATGAAGGCCGTTCAGGGCAGCCTCGATCTCATCATCAACACCGTATCGCACAGTCACGATCTCGATCCGTTTCTGGGCCTGCTGCGGCGCGATGGCACGATGGTGATGGTCGGCGCGCCGGAAAAGCCGCATCCCGCCATCGGCGTGTTCAATCTCCTGATCCGCCGCCGCAGCCTTGCAGGATCGCTGATCGGCGGCATCGCGGAAACGCAGGAAATGCTCGATTTCTGCGCCGAACACGGCGTTGTCTCGGACATTGAACTGATTCGCATGGACGAGATCGAGGCCGCCTATGGCCGCATGGTGCAGGGCGATGTGCGCTACCGCTTCGTGATCGACAACAGCACGCTTTGATCCGCTGACGCGGTTGGCGGCACGCGCTGTTGCGCGCGTGCCGCCAACGGTTCCTCCCCACCCTTGCCAATCGGCAACCTTGCGCCTAAATGCGGATTTCTTCCGACATCGGGAACCTCGCCAGCCCCTCCCGGACCTTTCCGGGGCGGCGATGAGCCCTAGCCGGAAGCCGTGGAAGCGCCCGACGGACGGGAGCGCGCGTATCGACGAGTGGCAGGAACGTGTGATGGCAAAGCTGAGCCCCGGTGAATTCATCAACCAGGTCCGCGCCGAAGCGCGCAAGGTCATCTG
>JAIXYF010000424.1 GCA_027490345.1 Novosphingobium sp. | reverse complement strand
GCGCGGTGCGGTTGTGAATGTCCTCGCCTTGCGCAAAGGCATCGCGCAGGGAATCGACATCGGCCATGGCTGCCGCCAGACGGAGTTCGATCTGGCTGTAGTCCGCCGCGAGCAGGACGTTGCCGGGTTCAGCCACGAAAGCCTCGCGGATCTGGCGGCCGATTTCGGTGCGAATGGGGATGTTCTGCAGGTTGGGATCGTTGGAGGAAAGCCGCCCCGTCTGCGCGCCGACCAGACTGTAGCTGGTGTGGACGCGGCCCGTGGCGGGGTTGATCGCGGCCTGCAGCGCATCGGTATACGTCGATTTGAGCTTGGAGAGCTGCCGCCATTCCAGCACCAGCGTGGCGACTTCCGCCCCTTGCGCAGCGAGTCCTTCAAGGACGGACTGGTCGGTGGAATACTGCCCCGTCTTGCCCTTCTTGCCGCCTTTGTAGCCCAGCTTGTCGAACAGGATCTCGCCCAGTTGCTTGGGGCTGCCGATGGTGAAGGGCTGTCCGGCCCTTTCGTGGATCACGGTTTCGAGGCCTGCGATGGTCTCGGCAAACTGCGCGGAGAGGCCTGCCAGCCGTTCGCGGTCCACCTTGATCCCCCGCCGTTCCATCCCGGCCACCACGGGCACCAGCGGCCTGTCAACGCGGGCATAGATGCGCGTGCCGCCTTCTTCGGGCAGACGCGGGGCCAGCAGCGCATGGAGCCGCCAGGTCACTTCGGCATCTTCCGCCGCATAGCGCGTGGCGTCCGCCAGCGGCACTTCGGCGAAGGAGATCGCCTTCTTGCCGGTGCCGCACAGGTCCTTGAAGGCAATCGTGGTGTGGCCGAGGTGGCGGGCGGCCAGCTCGTCCATGCCGTGCCCGCCCACGCCGGTTTCACTGCGCCCGGCATCGAGGCAGAAGCTCATCACCATGGTATCGTCGATCGGTGAAACCATCACGCCATAGCGGGCCAGCACGTTGATATCGTACTTGATGTTCTGCCCGATCTTGAGGACGGCATCGCTTTCCAGCAGCGGCTTCAGCAGCGTCAGCGCCGCATCGCGCGGGGCCTGCTGCGGTGCCTGCGCAAACATGTCGCTGCCCCGGTGTCCCAGCGGAATGTAGCAGGCATCGCCCGGCCCAAGCGCAAGGCTCACGCCGACAAGGTCCGCCTGCATCGCATCGAGCGCGCTGGTTTCGGTATCGACCGCCACCACGCGCGCATCCTTGGCGCGGGCCACCCACGCGGCGATATCGTCCAGCGTCTGCAGGCAGCGATAGCCGGCGGTATCGATGGCAGGCCATTCGGGCAGGCTTTGGCGCGTCTCTGCGGCCCCGCCCGGCGCGGGTGCTGCGCCGTTTCCAGCCGGTGCCGCTTGTGCTGGCGCGGTGCCCAGCTTGCGCAGCAGGCTGGTGAAGCCGTGTTCGGCAAGAAAGGCGGCCAGCGGTTCGGGCGGGATGTCGGTCAACTCGAACGAATCGAGCGGCAGTGGCAGCGCGCAATCTTCCTTGAGCTGCACCAGCTGGCGCGAAAGCCGGGCCATGTCGGCCTGCTCGATCAGGCTGTCGCGCAGCTTGCCGGGCTTCATCGCGGGCGCGGCGGCCAGTGCGCCTTCCAGCGTGCCGTGCTCCTGGATGAGCTTGGTCGCGGTCTTGGGGCCGATGCCGCGAATGCCCGGCACGTTGTCTACCGCATCGCCCATCAGCGCCAGCACATCGCCCACCCGCTCCGGCTCTACCCCGAACTTCTCCATCACTTCGGGCAAATCGATCCGCTGGTTCTTCATCGTATCGAGCATATCGATATAGCCGCCGCCATCATGGGGGCGGCCCACCAGCTGCATCAGATCCTTGTCGGACGAGACGATGGTGACGTTCCAGCCGCGTTCTGCTGCGGCAAGCGCGTAGGAAGCGATGAGGTCATCCGCCTCAAGCCCGGCTTCTTCAATGCACGCCAGGCTGAAGGCGCGCGTCGCATCGCGGATCAGCGGGAATTGCGGCACGAGATCTTCGGGCGGCGGCGGGCGGTTCGCCTTGTACTGGTCGTACAGGTCGTTGCGGAATGTGATCGAGCCCTTGTCGAGGATTACTGCGAGGTGTGTCGGCCCATCGGCCTTGTGCAGGTCTTCGGCCAGCTTCCACAGCATCGTGGTATAACCATAGACCGCGCCAACGGGCACCCCCGCCGGATTGGTGAGCGGCGGCAGGCGGTGATAAGCCCGGAAGATATAGGCCGAGCCATCGATCAGATAGAGGTGGCGCGGGGGTGTGCCGGGGGATGAGGCCATGGGTGCATCAGGCTGCAGAAGCGTGTTCATGCGCGCTCTCGTAGCGCGTGGCGGCGCAGCGCGAAAGCGCCTCTCGCAGGGGGGCTGTGGTGCGCCTGGGGCGATTCACGCGCTTGGGCTGACCCCACTAGATCGTATGCGTGGCGGCAAAAAATGTTTTATTTCAGAAATATAAGGGCTACATGACGGGTTTGCTGCTCCAAGGACTTGCAAGCAGGTGAATTGCCGATTAATTGGGGCGAGAAGTCTACCGCCAGAGTAGGCTTTGCGGCGGGCTGCGGGCCCGGCGCGGTCCACTTCAATCCAGGGATTGTAACGCATGCGCAAGCTCCTCCTCGCCGCTGTCGCCGGCACTGCCTTCGCTCTCGCCGGTTGCTCGGAAAAGGCTCCTGAAGCCCCCGCCACCGAAGCCACCATGGAATCGGAAGCTGCTGCTGACGCTTCGGCTCCGGCTGCTGACGCTTCGGCTGATGCTTCGGCTCCGGCTGCTGACGCTTCGAGCGAAGCTCCGAAGATGTAATTCAACCCCGTCAAGGGTTTGAATAGAGATAGAGGGGCGTGATTGCTTAGGCAGTCACGCCCCTTTTCTTTGCGTGATCCGCGCGTCAGGCGGATTATGCGCGCACACAGCAACAGCGGGCGCCGGGCCCGCGCTGCCAATCCGGCGATTTCAGGATATCAGCGGCGCGCCGTCTCGAAGCTGCCCGGCAATGGCGGCTGGCTATAGCCGTCATAGAGCACGCGGGCGATCTGCGCGATCAGCCCGGCATGGGCAGAATGGCCTTCCGGCCCGGTCACGAAAATGGCGATGGCCAGATGCCGTCCATCGGGCAGGCGCACGATGCCGACATCGTCGGTCACGCCCGAAAGTGTCCCGGTCTTGTGCGCAAACACCACGCCTTCGGGTAGGCCGCTGCGGATGCGGTTGCGGCCCGTGCTGGTGCGGGTCATCGTATCGAGCAGCACCGCGCGGCTTTCCGGGCTGAGCGCGCCGCCCCGGTCGATCGCGGCCAGCAATTGCGCCATCGCGCGCGGGGTGCTGCTGGTGCGGGTGTCGATCGTCGTCACCGGATTAACCCGGCCATCATCGCGCACCAACGTTGCCATCGTGTGATCGAGGTGCTGGCCTGTGACGCCAACACGGCTGAGCCAGGCGTTGACCGCAGGGATCCCGCCCACGGCGGCAATCAGGCCATCGGTCGCGGCGTTAT
>JAIXYF010000461.1 GCA_027490345.1 Novosphingobium sp. | reverse complement strand
TCGCCCGCGCCGCCCGCGCGGTAGGCGCTGGGGGTCATGCCAAGGCTGCCATCGGCGGCGTGATAGAGACGGCTGGTCGAACCGAACCCGGCATCTAGCCCGGCTTCCAGCACGCCCTCGCCGTCGCGCAATGCCACCTTGAAGCAGGCAAGGCGCTGGGCCGCCTGATAATCGCGCGGAGACACGCCCAGCGCGGCCTTGAATGTGCGCTGGAAATGCGCCGGGCTCATGCCCGCCTGATCGGCAAGGCGCGCGAGGGGCAGGCGCTCGTCAGCATGGCGCTCGATATAGTGCGCCATGGCCTGCATGAGCGACGCTGACGGATCTTGCGCAGCGGCCGGGTGGCAGCGGCGGCAGGCGCGGAAACCGGCGGCTTCGGCCTCGGCTGGCGCGGCGAAGAAGCGCACATGGGCGCGATTGGCGCGGCGCGAGGGGCAGGAGGGGCGGCAATAGATGCCCGTGGTGCTGACCGCATAGACAAAGGCGCCGTCGGCGGCGCAATCGCGCTGGCAGATCTGCCGCCAGCGGGCTTCATCGGGGGTTTCGGCGCTAGTCACGCCCTTGCCGTAGCGTGCGGGGATGAAGGTTGCCAAGGGCATCGGGGGGAGTCTCCTGCAGGGGCAGGTTCATCCCTAACAGCCGGTGGCACGGCCGCGCGCTCCGAAGCTTGCGGTGCAATCTCCTTTCATCGGCCCCATCTCATCGGCCCCATCTGATCGAGCGTCAGGCTATTGCCATGAGGCTGGCATTGCCGCCTGCTGCGGTGGTGTTGATCGAAACCGTCACTTCCTCCACCAGCAAGTGAAGCGGCGTGCCAAGGTGCAGCGGCACGACCGCGCCTTCGCGCGCGGCGAGCTGGCGGCTGGCGGCGGCAATGCGCTCGGCCGGGCCTTCGATCAGCATGGCGGCAAGATCGGGGATCCGGTCAAGGTCGGCGCTTGTCCATTCCGCGCGCGCCGCCAGCGCGGCGGGGAACCCGGCAGGGCGCGCGCTCACCGGGCCCGATGCGATGATCACGGCGGTGTTGCCAGTGGCCAGCACGGCGGCGATCTGCCGCCACAGCGCATCGGTAGTGCTGGCCGCGCAAGCGATGCGGCCGCGCGGGGCAAGGCGCCAGGTGTTGCGTTCACCCACCGGGCCGGGCAGCGCGGCGCTGCGGCCTAGCGGTGATGCGCGCCCCGCATCGTGCGCGGCGCGCGCAGCAGCGGCAAGGCCCTGGCTCTCGGCCCAGCGCGCAAACACGCCGAGTGCGGGATCGGGTTCGGCGGGGCTGCTCGCCGCAGGCAGCACGGGCGCCGCATTGCGCGCGAGGCGGGAAAGATAGAGCGGGCCGCCCGCCTTGGGGCCAGTGCCGGAAAGGCCGCGCCCGCCGAAGGGCTGCACGCCGACGACCGCGCCGATCATGTTGCGGTTCACATAGAGATTGCCTGCATGGATGCGGGCGCCCACCCGCTCTACGGTCTGATCGATGCGGGTGTGGAGGCCGAAGGTGAGGCCATAGCCCGAGGCGTTGATTGCTTCGAGCAGGGTGTCCAGCGCATCGGCGCGGTAGCGCACGACGTGGAGGACCGGGCCGAAGATTTCGGCTTTGAGGTCTGCCGGGCTGGCAAGCTCGATAAGGGTGGGAGCGATGAACGTGCCGTGGGCGGTTTTGGCGCCGAGCGGCATTGCGGTTACCGGGAAACCGGCCGCGCGCATTGCGGCGACGTGTGCGGCAATGCCGGCCCGCGCGCGCGGCGCGATGACCGGGCCGACATCGGTGGAAAGCTGCGCCGGATTGCCCACCGCCAGTTCGGCCACCGCAGCTTTCAGCATCGCGAGGGTGCGCTCCGCGATGTCATCCTGCAGGCAGAGCAGCCGCAGCGCCGAGCAGCGCTGGCCGGCGCTATCGAAAGCAGAGGCCAGGACATCGGCGACGACTTGTTCGGCCAGCGCCGAGCTATCGACCACCATCGCGTTGAGGCCGCCGGTTTCGGCGATCAGAGGAATCGGCGCGCCGCGTGCATCGAGGCGGCCCGCCAGCGTGCGCTGGATGGCGCGGGCGGTCGCGGTGGAGCCGGTAAAGATGACGCCCTGCGTTTCGGATGCGGCGACCAGCGCTGCGCCGATCTCCCCGCCGCCGGGCAGCAGGTGGAGCGCATCGGCAGGCACACCGCTTTCGTGCAGGATGCGCACCGCTTGGGCTGCGATCAGCGGGGTTTCGGGAGCGGGCTTGGCCAGCACCGGATTGCCTGCGGCCAGCGCGGCGGCGATCTGGCCAGTGAATATGGCGAGCGGGAAGTTCCACGGGCTGATGCACACCACGGGGCCAAGCGGCGCTGCTGCTTCATTCAGGCGGCGTGCCTCGTCGGCATAGTAGCGCAGAAAATCTATGGCTTCGCGCACTTCGGCCAGCGCATTGGCGGCCGATTTTCCGGCTTCGCGGATGAGCAGCGCCATGAGCGGGATGCGCGCGGCTTCCATCGCATTGGCGGCGCGTTCGAGGGCGGCAGCGCGCACTTCCACCACGGTGTTGGGCCAGCGTGAAGCGGCGGCGATGGCGGCGGCGCGGGCGGCATCCTGCGGTGCGGCCGGGTGGACATGGCCGACCAGGTCGCGGTGATCGGCCGGGTTCAGCACCGGCGCGGCGGGGCGGGCGGGATCCCCGGCACGGTAATCCTGTGCGGCGCTGGCGGTGAGGGCTGCGGCCAGCGCGGCAAGGGTCGGTTCGTCGGCCAGATCCAGCCCTTTGGCGTTCCGGCGATCAGCGAAGAGGGCTTCCGGGTGGGCGATGGCGGGGTGCGGCGCGCCGGGTGCGGGCTGGGCCGCGACGACTTGCGCGGGGTCTTCGATCAGCGCGTCGACCGGCACAGCCGGATCGGCAATGCGGTTGACGAACGAGGAGTTCGCGCCGTTTTCCAGCAGACGGCGGACGAGATAGGCCAGCAGCGTCTCGTGCGTGCCGACGGGGGCATAGACGCGGCACGGGCGGGCAAGCCCATCTGCGCCCACGACTTCATCATAGAGCGGCTCGCCCATGCCGTGGAGGCACTGGAATTCGTAGTCGCCGGGGGTGAAGTCCGGCCCCGCAAGGTGGCGGATCGTGGCCAGCGTCTGCGCGTTGTGCGTGGCGAACTGCGGGAACACGGCATCGCGCGCGGCGAGGAGCTTTTGCGCGCAGGCGACATAGGCCAGATCGGTGTGGACCTTGCGGGTGTAGACCGGGAAATCCGCCAGCCCGGCTTCCTGCGCGCGCTTGATTTCAGCGTCCCAATAGGCCCCTTTGACGAGGCGGATCATCAGGCGGCGGCCAGAGCGGCGGGCGAGATCGACCAGCCAGTCGATCACCATGGGGCAGCGCTTCTGGTAGGCCTGGATGACGAAGCCGAGGCCCTGCCAGCCCGCAAGGCTGGGCGCGTGGGCGAGCATTTCGAGCAGATCGAGCGAGAGTTCGAGCCGGTCGGTCTCTTCGGCGTCGATGTTGAAGCCGATCTCGTAGCTTTTTGCCAGTTCGGCCAGCGCCAGAACGCGCGGGGCAAGCTCGGCCATCACCCGGTGGCCCTGCGCACGGGAATAGCGCGGGTGCAGCGCGGAAAGCTTGATCGAGATACCCGGACCATGGATCACGCCGCGTGCCGAACTGGCTTGTCCGATGGCGTGGATCGCGGCGGAGTAGGACGCGAAGTAGCGCGCGGCGTCTTCGGCCGTGGCGGCGGCTTCGCCCAGCATGTCGTAGGAAAAGCCATAGCCGCGCGCCTCACGCTGGCGCGCGCGGGTGAGGGCTTCCGCGATGGTTTCGCCCATCACGAACTGTTCGCCCATCATGCGCATCGCCACGTCGACGCCGCGCCGGATGACGGGTTCGCCAAGCCGGTGGACCATGCGGGTGAGCGCGTGGCCGAGGCCGGTTTCATCGACGCTGGCGCTGAGTTTGCCGGTGATGACAAGGCCCCAGGTGGCGGCGTTGACGAACAGCGGCTTGGCGTGGCCGAGGTGCGCGGCCCAGTTTCCGGTGGCGAGCTTGTCGCGGATGAGGGCATCGCGGGTCGCGTC
>JAIXYF010000006.1 GCA_027490345.1 Novosphingobium sp. | reverse complement strand
TGAGGATATCGCTACCCGCCCCGCCAGTGGCCTGCGAAACGAGAAGGCGCAGATCGACGTTGACGCCGGTTTCGGCAGTGACATAGCTGGCGGTGTCGATCCCGGCGCCGCCCTTGAGGTTGTCGTTGCTGGTGCCGCCGATCAGCACGTCGTTGCCGTCACCGCCCGAGATGACATCGTTGCCCGCGCCGCCGTTCAGCGTGTCATTGCCGCCATAGCCGAAGATTTCGTCGTTGCCGCCAAAGCCGGCCAGCGTATCGTTGAATTCCGAGAGCAGGAACCGGTCATCCCCGCCGAACACCCTTGCAAGAAGGGCCAGGTCATCTGCAGCATCAGCCGTGCGGGCGACGGCGACGAGGTCGATCACGCTGACCGCGAGGCGGTTCATCACGAAGTCGGGCTTGGTGAAATCGGTGATCTTGCCGGAGTAGAGCGAGACGGCGCGCACGGTGCCGGCCAGAACGCTGCCGTCGGCCGCGAACCGCATGCCCGCACCGCCGAAATAGGCCGTTTTGGTGACGCCATCCAGATATTGGAAAGCCACGATATCCTGCTCGGTGCTGTCGCCCGTCACCTCATTGATGTTGTCAAAAAAGGCGCGGCCCGTTGTCGCAGAAAGCAGTTTGCCAAGATTGAAGGTATCGATGTTGAATGCCGTGGTTGCCTTGAAATATGCCATGAACTCTCTCCCGGTCAGATGGTTGGAATGACCGGAATGCCGCCCGGCCAGATGATCGATGCTCTTTTCAAAGGTAGCGCGCCTTGCGAGCCCGGTGCAATCGAAATAGACCCGTAGTCGAAGTATTGTACTGAACCGGGACGGCTTGCCGCATTAGCTCGTCATGCTGCAGTGATGCTGCGCACACGGCACGAAAAAAGGCGCGCTTTGGCCAAGCGCGCCGGTTTGCAGTGGCTCGCGGGTTGGCCGCGCATATGTCCGGGCACGAGCACCATTGGCATCTGTCGGCTTGCCCTGCGGGGAAAGGGGGCGACCTTGACGATCTCTGCCAGAAACGCGGGGGCTTGAAAGGCGGCGCTGCTGTCGAGTCCTTACAAGTACGGCGGGGGAAAACGGTGTATAGTCTTGAGATTGTACATTCGCGGCGCATCAAGAAGACCGTTTCATACCCATGGTTCCTATCGCATCAATTGTTTCGGCGTTCCGCGCGCTGTTATCGTCCGCAAGGATGGTATCGGCCGCAATGATGCTTTGACCCTGCGAAGCGTGGTGAATTTGCATTGATCCAGGAGATTTCAAATCATGTTTTTTTTTTTTTTTTCTACCGGAACCGGCGTTCAGCAGACTATTATGGGGGACAGTTCGGCGATCGTTTTGCGCAACACCGAGATCGTCTCGACCGACGCGTCGGCCATCACTGTGCTGGGAAGCGGCATTGCCCTTGACGTCAGAGGTCTGGTTGGCGGATCAACCGCAGTGGCCTTGGGTGAGAGCACCACGGACCAGAATATCCAGACTCTTTCCGTCAGCGCCAGCGGGGTGCTGGCTGGTGTTGATATCGGGCTCAATGTTTTCGGTTTTACAAAGCGCGTCGTCAATTTTGGCGAGATCAGCGCAGCTTACAATGCGGGCATTGTTGTGACCGGTGAGGAAAACTCGCTCACCAGCATTCGCAATTTCGGAACGATCAGCGGCGGGATCAACGGTATCAAGTCGTTCGTGGGCGGAATGAACGTGCTCAACACAGGAACGATCACCGGCCAAGCGGCGATCTTTGCATTGAATTCGGCGCCGGATGTGGTGACCAATCGCGGCTCCATGGTCGGCAGCATCATTCTGGGCGGCGGTGATAACGAGTTGGTGAACCATGGCCGGATCGACGGCGAAATCAGCACTGGCGACGGCAACGATTCTTTCCGCAACCTAGGCGGTTCGATTGCGGGTGACATCACGCTTGGCGATGGATTTAATCGATTCCGCAATTCCGGCGATCTCGTCGGTAAACTCACCTTTGGTAATGGTTCCGACCTGCTGGTGCACCGTTCCGGCACCATGGATGGCGAAATCTGGATGGGTGGTGGGGACCCTTTAAGAGTTGATACGGACCGTATCATCAATCGCGGCATTATCGATGCCAGAGTATTTTTTGGTGACATCAATGATGTTTTCGATAATCGGCGTGGCACGGTTACCGCATTTGTGAACATGAACGGTGGTAATGACCGCTTCGACAATCGCGGCGGAATTGTTGAAAGCAGAGTTTCCACGGGCTCGGGCAACGATACGTTTGACAATCGTGGCGGCACTGTTTCTGACACCATCGATCTCGGTGACGGCAGTGACAGGTTTATTGCGGGCGCGTCCGCGCAGTTCGTTGACGGCGGACTTGGCATCGATACGCTTGATTTCAGCGCGCTCGGCTCGCTGACCTACAATATGTTCCGCGGTGCCGATCAGCCCGGCATACCCGCCGACAGCACGTTCACCAGATTTGAAAACGTGGTGGGCTCCTTCACGGGGACCAATGTGCTGACCGGCAATACCTTCGCAAATGTCCTTACCGGGGGGCGGCTGGGTGACACGCTCGACGGCGGCAATGGCGATGACGAGCTGCGCGGGCTGGCCGGGAATGACACGCTGATCGGCAGGGCGGGCGTGGACAGACTGTTTGGCGACAGCGGCGATGATGTGCTGAACGGTGGTTTTGGCGCTGACCGCATGACGGGCGGTGCCGACAGTGATCGGTTTGTGTTCGATGTACTCGATGGCAACGATACCATCACCGATTTTCAGGTGGGCATCGACAAGATTGATCTTTCACCTCTCGATGCGCAGCCTAGGACTTCGGGCAATCAGGCCTTTACCTTTATCGGAGCAGCAGAAATCACGACCGGGGGGCAGGTAAGGGCGTTCTACCGAGCTGACGTTAACACGACGGTCGTGATCTGGGGTGTGTCTGATGGCTCCGTTATCAACTTGGACGTCCTTGTCCTTGAAGGGCAACATGCGCTGCAGGCCAGCGACTTCATCCTCTGAGCGGACGCTGCCCGGTGCCTTTTGCGAAAGGCGCCGGGCAGCATTCCGATCTGGGCCAACCGGGCCCGATCTGGCTTACTTCGGCGCCAGCACCATCAGCATCTGGCGGCCTTCCATGCGGGGGAAGGCTTCGACCTTGGCGATTTCGGCCACATCGTCCTGCACCTTGCGCAGCAGGTTCATGCCCAGCTGCTGGTGCGAAAGTTCGCGGCCACG
>JAIXYF010000071.1 GCA_027490345.1 Novosphingobium sp. | reverse complement strand
GACCTTGGAAATGACTTCGCTCGCGAGCGGATGCTGCTCGGTCTCTTCGCCCTTCTCGATGCGCGAAAGCAGCCCGATGGCGCGGATCGTGTGCTCATCGACCGTGTAGTGGTGGTACATGTCGAACTGCATCTGCGCGACGACCCGGCCGAAATCGGGCACGAAGCGGCTGAAGACGCCCGCCTCGCTCATCCAGCGCAGCACGGTTTCGGGATCGTGGCGGCTGGTGAGCAGCTCCATGAACATCGTATTGGCGCGCGGATCGCGGCGCACCGCGGCATCGATCAGGCTGGCATCACGGCGGGCAAGGCGCATGGCTTCGGGATGGATTTCCAGCCCTTCGCGGTCTGCCACAAGGAAGATCTCGATCAGGCGCACCGGATCGCTGCGGAAGAAATCATCGCCATCAGCGCCGAGCTTGTCCGCCTGAATCGGGAACGCGCCGATCTTGCGCTTGCGGCGGCTGCGCAGCGCGGCGAAAAAGCCGATCTTGGTCTTGGCGAACTGCTCGTCGAGCTGGGCGAGGAACATGCCGGTGAGCGAGCCGACCTGCGTGGCCTGCAGAAAGAAATACTGCATGAACCGCTCGACTGCGCTTTTGCCCGGACGATCGGCAAAGTTCATGCGCAGCGCCACTTCGCGCTGGAGATCGAAGGTCAGGCGGTCTTCGGCGCGGCCAGTGACCGAATGGAGATGGCAGCGCACCGACCAGAAGAAGCTCTCCGCCCGGCGGAAGGCGCGGTATTCGGCGGCGGTGAGCAGGCCAACGCCGACGAGTTCGCTGGGATCGCGGACCTTGTGGATATATTTGCCCATCCAGTAGAGCGTGTGCAGATCGCGCAGGCCGCCCTTGCCTTCCTTCACATTGGGCTCGACCACATAGCGGCTATCCCCCAGCCGCTTGTGCCGTTCGTTGCGTTCGGCCAGCTTTTCGGCGACGAACTGGCGTTCGGTGCCGGTGACGACTTCGGCCCAGAACCGGCGCGAGCCTTCTTCATAAAGCGCGCGGTCCCCCCACACGTAGCGCCCTTCGAGCAGCGCGGTGCGGATGGTGAGATCGCTGCGCGCCATGCGCACCATTTCATCGAGCGAGCGGCTGGACTGGCCGACCTTGAGCCCCAGATCCCAGAGGAAATAGAGCATCGCCTCGATCACCTGCTCGCACCACGAGGTTGGCTTGATCGGGGTAAGGAAGGCGATGTCCACATCGGAATGCGGCGCCATTTCGCCGCGCCCGTAGCCGCCGACGGCGACCAGCGCGATGCGTTCACCAGTTGAGCGGTTGCTGGCGCGGTAGACGTTGCCAACCACGTGATCGTGGATCACGCGCACCAGCTGATCGACGAGGAATGCCTGCCCCTGCGCGCATTCGGTGCCGTGCGAGGGCTTTTCGCGCAGGCGGCGCGCCAGTTCTGCCCGCCCCGTGGCCAGCGCTTCACGCAGCAACTCGACGATGGCGGGCCGCGCCTTGTCGCCTTGCGCGGCAACCCGCTCAGCAATCGCATCGGCAAGGGCGCGGCGATCGACGATGGCGCGCTGGTTGGGAATCCGGGGGGCAAGCATGGCCCAATGCTTTAGCGTATCAAGCCTTGCCCGTCTCTTGCCAATCGGCCCCGTAACGCTGCTTCAAGGTGCGCTTGTCCACCTTTTCGGTGCCAAGCCGGGGCAGCGCCTCATGCTCTTCCCAGAAGCGGACAGGGATCTTGAAGGCCGCGATGTGCGATGCGAGGAACGCGCGCAGATCCTCCGCCGTGACGACGGCGCCTTCCTTGGCGAGATAGACTGCGACCGGAACTTCACCATAAAGCTCGTCCGGCAGGCCGAACACGCTGGCCTCCGCCACGCCGGGGTGGGCGTAGATTGCGTTTTCCACTTCGATGCAGGCGATGTTTTCGCCGCCGCGAATAATGATGTCCTTCTTGCGGTCGACGATGAACAGATAGCCTTCGGTATCGAGATAGCCCAGATCGCCAGTGCGGAAATAGCCATCGGGCATGATCGCGGCGGCAGTGGCGGCGGGATTGTCCCAATAGCCGAGGAAGTTGGCCACGCTGCGGATGGCGACTTCGCCAAGCTCGCCCTGCGGGACCGGGGAACCCGAATCATCGAGAATGGCCAGATCGACCAGCGGGCGCGAGGCGGTGCCGGTGCTGCCGGGCTTGGCCATGTAGTTTTCGTTGAAGTTGCCGCAGCCGACGCCGTTGGTCTCCGTGAGGCCGTAGCCGAGGATCGGAAAGGCATGGGGCAGCGCCTTGCGGATGCGCTCGACATGCTCGACTGGGCGGGGAGCGCCGCCTGCGGCAAAAGTGACACAGCTCGACATGTCATACTTGCTTGCATCGGGATGCGTGGCGATCTCGTAGCTCATCAGCGGGACGCCGACGAAGTAGGTGACCTTCTCGCGCTCGATCAGCTGCATCGCGGTGACGGCATCCCACTTGGGCATGAGCACCAGCTTGCGGCCGAGCGCGAAGGACTGCAGCATCAGCGGCACTTCGCCAGTGACGTGGAACAGCGGCACGTTGACGAGCGCGATGGGCTGCGCACCCGCTGGCGGCGCTTCGCCGCGGGCGGTCATCAGGCCCAGCACCATGACGCTTTGCGCAAGGTAGCTGTAGGTGCCCTGCACCACGCCGCGATGATCGGAGAAGGCGCCCTTGGACACGCCGGTCGAGCCCGAGGTGAACAGGATTGTGGCCAGATCGTCAGGGCCAACTTCGTGGAGCGGCGTGGCCGCATCGCCGCCCTTCGTCATGAACGCCGCAAGCCCTTCGGCCGGGGGGCAATCGTGGACCAGCGGAATGATTTCGGCGCCGTGGGTAATCCCGCCCAGCCGTTCCGCGCGCTGGCGATCGGCAATGATCATGCGGCAGCCGACCATGTCGATGCCTTGGGCCATTTCCTCGCCCTGCCACCAGCCGTTGATCAGCACCGCGCAGCCGCCGGCCATCAGGACGGCCATATAGGCGACGATCCAGTTGGCCGAATTGCGCGCGGCGATGCCGATGCGGTCACCCTTCTGGACGCCGTGCCCGGCGATGAGGCCGCCAGCGGCAATCCGGGCGGCTTCGAGCGTTTGCGCGAAGGTGAGCCGGACATCGCCATCGACGATGAATTCCTTGGCACCATGGAACATGCAGAACTGGGTGAAATAAGCCCCCAGCGTGGGCGGGGCGGCGGCGATCATCGGCAGATCGCGGCCGAAGGCGTGGTGCGACGTGGTGGCGAGCATTCCGCCGGGGGCGGTCAGCCCGTCCATCACCTGGGCAAGATCACGGTCAAGCTGGGTCAGCATGGTCTGGCAATCACTCCTCTCGGCCCGTACCGAGCCTCACCGGGCCGATATCGGGATTGCTGTGTTATTCGGTTTGCCTCGCGGGTTTGCCCTGTGCCAGAAGGCCGCGCAAGGCCGCGATGCCCGCGGTACAAAACAAAACAGTTCGCTAGCGAACCTTCGCACTTGCCTGATTTCTAGGGAGCATGACCCTTGCTGTCACTATCGGCTGCCGCAGCCGCCGTCTCGGGATACCAGCCGCTGCAATGGCAGAGCCTTGGCCTCTCGCCGATCGCACTCGACCTGGGGTTCTTTGCGATCAAGTGGTATAGCCTTGCCTATCTGGCCGGGATCATGCTGGCCTATGTGCAACTGGGCCGGATGATCCGGGAACCCGGCGCGCCGCTGGCGCAGCGCCATGCCGACGATCTGTTCTTCTACGCGACGCTTGGCATCATCCTTGGCGGAAGACTGGGCTATGCATTGTTCTATGCCCCCGAACTGCTGACCGACCCGGCACGCCTGATGCGGCTTTGGGAGGGCGGGATGAGCTTCCATGGCGGGCTGATCGGCACCACGCTGGCCATTGCCTGGGTGGCATGGCGCGGCGGGCTGAACTTTGTGCGGACCTGCGACTACATCGCCGTCTGCGTGCCGCCGGGGCTGTTTCTGGGGCGCTGCGCGAACTTCGTGAACGGCGAGCTGTGGGGCCGGGTTACCGATTCGAAGATGCCCTGGGTCATGGTGTTTCCGGGCGCAGGGCCGCTTCCGCGCCACCCGAGCCAGCTTTATGAAGCCGGGCTCGAAGGACTGGTGCTGGGCGCGGTGCTGCTTTTCCTGTTCTGGCGCACCCGCGCGCGGTGGCGGCCGGGTCTGCTCGTCGGGCTGTTCGGTCTTGGCTATGCGCTCGCCCGCTTCATCGTGGAATTCTACCGCGAGCCGGATGCCCAGCTGCTCGATTTTGCGATGCGCAGCGGCCTTTCCATGGGCCAGTGGCTGACCCTGCCGATGATGGCCATTGGGCTGGCGCTGGCGGTGCGCGCGGTGGTCCACCCGCCGCTGGCCGTTTCGGTGCAGCCGGCGGCGAAGCCGGGCGGAAAGACCGCGATCACGTGACAGCGGGACGGATGGTGCGGTGACGGGCGAGAGTTTGGCCGCAGGCGGGGAGCTGAAAGCCGTGTTCGCGCGGCTGATTGCCGCGACGGGGCCGATTCCCATCGCGCACTATATGGCCGAAGCCAATGCCCACTATTACACCTCACGCGATCCACTGGGCGCGAGCGGTGATTTCGTGACTGCGCCGGAAATCAGCCAGATGTTCGGCGAACTCATCGGCCTGTGGCTGGCGGATATGTGGCAGCGCGCTGGGAGCCCGGCCGAGGCCTGTTTCGTCGAACTGGGGCCAGGACGGGGCACGCTGGCGCGCGACGCACTGCGTGCTGCCGGGCGCGGCGGGCTGGCGCCCGAGGTCCATTTCGTCGAGACGAGTCCGGCGCTGATCCCACTGCAATGCGCCGCGCATCCCGAGGCACACTGGCATCACGATCTGGCCAGCCTACCGGCTGATCGCCCGCTGCTGGTGGTGGCCAACGAGTTTCTTGATGCGCTGCCAGTGCGGCAGCTGGTGCGCACGGCGGGCGGCTGGCGGGAGCGCATGGTTGGCCTTGATACGGACGGCGCGCTGGTCCCCGTTGCGGGGGCGCGGCCGATGGATGCAGCTGTGCCCGCGCGGTTTGCCGACGCGGGGGAAGGCGCACTGCTGGAGACATCCCCGGCCGCGGTGACAGTGGTGCAGGAGATTTCCGCCAGACTGGCCGAGCAAGGCGGCGCGGCGCTTTTCATCGATTATGGCTATACGGCGCCGCAGCTGGGCAGCAGCCTGCAAGCTGTGCGCGCGCACCGCAAAGTGGCCCCCTTTGCCGCGCCGGGAGAAGCCGATCTGACGGCCCATGTCGATTTCGCCACGCTGGCGCTGGTTGCCGAACAAACCGGGGCGCGCTGGCTTGGCACGGCAGAGCAGGGCGCGTGGCTGGCCGCGCTGGGAATTGGCGCAAGGGCGGCAGCGCTGGCGCGGGCAGCACCGGGCGCTACCGAATCCATCGAGGCTGCGCTGACGCGATTGACAGGCCCGGCGCACATGGGCGCTCTCTTCAAAGTGATGGGGTTGGCGGCCGCCGATTGGCCCGATGGGGCAGGTTTTCCGCAGACCCCCAGCGGCGCGTCTGGCTGACCAGCGGCAACATTGCTGCCACATATGCGTTGCGAGCGATTTGCAACAACTAGCCAACCCTCTGTAAAAAATACGATTAGCCGCCTTGCACCTGCGGCAAAATGCTTGTTGGCAAACCGGCGGCTTTGCGTCTATCAGGCGCGCCGATGGGGACCGAACTCTCGCAAGAGAGCATGGTGGTGCGGTATGGGCGGAAGAGCGTCCCTTTGGGCACTTTCCCGCCAGACCGGTGTGGGACATTTTAGGACACGCTCACCGCGCCAGATCTGTGGTTGCGGCAGCGGCAAGCAGGGAATGGCAATGGCTGAACAAGCAAGCATCGCGGAAGCGACCATGACTGGCCCGAACCATGATGAAGGCGTCCGTCGGCGTGATTTCATCAATATCGCGGCAGTAAGCTTCGCAGGCGTAGGCGGCCTTGCCGCCCTTTACCCATTGGTATCGCAGATGGCACCATCTGCGGACGTGCTGGCGGAAAGCTCGACCGAGATCGACATCTCGGCGATTGCCCCGGGCCAGGCGATCAAGGCCGTGTGGCGCAAGCAGCCGGTCTTCATCCGCAACCTGACGCCCGAGGAAATCAAGAAGGCCGATGCGGTTGACGTGGCGACGCTGCGTGATCCGCAGACGCTGGCGGACCGCACGTCGGCGGGCAAGACCAACTGGCTGATCACGATGGGTGTCTGCACCCACCTTGGCTGCGTGCCGCTGGGCGCGGGTGAAGGCGAAGTGAAAGGCGAATTTGGCGGCTACTTCTGCCCGTGCCATGG
>JAIXYF010000029.1 GCA_027490345.1 Novosphingobium sp. | reverse complement strand
GCACCATCGGCCCGCGCGCGCGACGTGTTTTCCTCAACAAACTCGGCCAGCCAGGCACTGGCCATGCGCGCCTGCGCCACCAGCCGCCGGGGCGCGGCGCCCCCCGCGCCGTCCAGCAGGCGCAGCACCCTGTCGATATTGGCGCGCGCCTTTTCAGGTTGGCCCAGATTACCCCCCAGCGGGCTCCCCTGCACATCGGCCAGTCGCAGCAGACCTTCCGCCGCTTCGATCCGCACGGCATGACCGGTCGCGGCACTGGCCGCCAGCCGGTCAAGATAATGCTGCGCCGTCTGCGCCACCTCGCGCCGCAGCGGCAGCGCGCCTGGCTGGCGCTCCAGCTGATCATAGAGCGTGTAAAGCAGATAGCGCGACGTGCCGCGCGCATCATCGAACCGCGCCGCCGCTTCGACCTGCTGCCGCTGCGCCAGCAGCAGCGCCGCGCCCGCCGCGCTGGCCAGCACCACCAGCACCCCGCCCAGCACCAGCGCCTTCCACCGCCGCCGCACAAACAGCTGCGCCCTGTAGCGCCATCCCGCCTGCCCGCGCGCGGCCAGCGGAAAATGCCCCGCGCGCCGATCCAGATCGGCCAGCAGTTCCGGCACTCCGCCATAGCGCTCCGCCTCATCCGCTGCGCAGGCCTTGGCGATAATGGCCGCCAGTTCCGGACCGGGCACATCGCCCGCAAGCCGCGCCAGCAGCCGCCCCAGCGCGAACACATCGTCCGCCACCGAAGGCAGGCCGCCCGCCAGCCGCGCCGGGCTGGCAAAGGCACTCGTCACCGCGCCCGAAAGCAGCAGCGCATCGGCATCCTCTTCCAGCAGCCGGGCGATCCCGAAATCGAGCAGCCGCACGCGCCCTTCGCGGTCCACCAGAATATTGGAGGGCTTGAGATCGCCATGCGCCACCAGCCGGGTATGTGCAAAATGCACCGCGCGCGCCGCCTCGGCAAAGCGCCGCAGCCGCTGATCCAGCGCCAGCCCCGTGCCGGCTTCATCAATCGGCGCGCCATCGACAAATTCCATGACGAGGCAGGGCCGCCCGTCTGCCGTCAGCCCGCCGTCGATCAGCCGGGCAATGCCGGGATGCTCCAGCCGCGCCAGAATGCGCCGCTCTGCGGCAAAGGCTTCTGCCGCGCGCACTTGCAGGCGCGGCTGGATCAGCTTGATCGCCACGCGCTGTTCAAACAGGCCGTCGTCGCGCTGGCCCTCCCACACTTCGCCCATCCCGCCCGCGCCAATCGGCCGCACGAAGGCGAAGGCGCCAAACCGCTCGGGCGGGGGCACCAGCGCGGCATCGAGCGCGCCTCCGGGGAGCTGCGTCGGCAGCGAGGCCTTGGCTGCGCCTGCCCGCTCCAGCGCCGCGATCCGCGCCAGCACCGCAGCGCTTTCGTTTTTCAGCAGCCGGGCGCGAAACCGGGCGTTTCCCGGCCAGGCCACCAGCCGCTCCATCAGCGCCAGCACGCGGCGCTCGGTCGCCGAGTCAGTCAACGTGTCGGGCGCCGCGTCGGGCGGCTCATCGGGGGCGTCGTCCGTGCTCAAGCCAGCTCCAGCCGTTCCAGCAGCCACAATCGCGCCGCGTTCCACCGCCGCAGCACGGTGCGATGCGAAAGCCCGGTCGCGGCCGCCGTCTCCTCCACGCTCAGCCCCAGCATGAAGCGCAGTTCCACGATCCGCGCATGGTCCGGCGAATGGCTGGCCAGCTGCGCCAGCACGCGGTCAAGGTCTTCGATATTGACGAGGCCCTGCGCCGGGTCGTCCGGAAACACGGTGAGCATTTCCACGGCCTGCCGCTTTTGCGCGCCCTGCTTGCGCGCTTCATCGATCAGCACCTGCCGCATCGTGCGCGCGGCATAAGCCAGCATGTGGCCCGCGCCGCTCACCCCCGCCAGATTGGAACGCAGCAGGCGGATGGCCGCTTCATTGGCCAGTTCGGTGGGCTGGATCACCGCGCCGGCGCCGTCGCCCACCAGAATGCGCCGGGCCATGCGCCGCATGTCGGCATAGCAGGCACCCAGCAGCGCTTCGGGGATCGTGCTATGCTCCCCGTCCGCCACCGGTTCGCTCAGTCGTCCAGCGGAACGCCGGGGAGCTGCTTGGCAGTGCGGATCGTCAGCGAGGTTTTCACGCTCGCCACATTCGGCGCCGGGGTCAGCCTGCTGGTCAGGAACTCCTGAAAGCTCTGCAAATCGCGGCTGACGATCTTGAGGATGAAATCGATCTCGCCGTTGAGCATGTGGCACTCGCGCACTTCGGGCAGGGTGCGCATGTGCTCCTCAAACTGGCGCAGCGATTCTTCGGCCTGGCTTTTCAGGCTGACCAGCGCGAACACGGTGATCGCAAAGCCCAGCTTCGAGGGATCCAGCTCTGCGTGATAGCCGCGGATCACGCCCGCTTCTTCCAGCGCGCGCACCCGGCGCAGGCAAGGCGGCGCGGTCAGCCCCACGCGCTGCGCCAGCTCCACATTGGTGACGCGCCCTTCATCCTGCAGTTCGGCCAGCAGCCGCCGATCAATCCCGTCGAGTGTTGCCATGGTTTCTGTTCTTGCCCTGCTTGCGCTTTGCCGGATCGGGTCGGGATCGAATGGTTAAGAAGGCTCCGGGCCGCTTCCTTTCCCGTCCTTGCCTTTGCCCCGGCCATGCAGCCGGGCGCAACCACGGGAAGGGGGGGATCCGGCCAGTCTTGGTAACTTTCCACACCTTGTGCGGCTTTGAACGATAATTATGTTGTTTAATATCGCAATCGTCCCACAATGCAACGAGGTCAACAGCGCCCTTTCCGCCTCCCAGCTTTTTGTTAGGGTTGCGCTAACCACCCCCGGGGCGCGCCAGCATGCGCCGCCTCTGCCCGGAGACTGCATGATTGTCGACGATCGCCTCGAAACCGTGCTGCGCACTGTCGCGGCCGGACCGGGCGCAGCGGCGACGCAAATGCGCCAATTGGTCGACCTTTTGGGGCGGACTCCGGCCGCGCGCTGGACGCAGGCCCACACCAACGCGCTTGCCCGGATCGATTCGCTAGTGGCGATGCTGGGCGAGCAGCGCAGCGCATCCCTGATCCGCGCGTTGAGCCTGCGTTCACCCATTCTGGTCGAACATCTGGCCGAAGGCGGTCCCAAAGTGGCACTCGCCGCGATCACGGCGGCTCGCCTCCAGCCCCGCGAATGGCTGGCGATCATTCCCGATCTGCCGGTTCAGGCGCGCGGCTTCCTGCGCCACCGCCGCGATCTTGGCGCAGAAGTGGAAGCGCTGCTTGCCCGTCTTGGCGTGACCGATTTTGCCCTGCCCCTGCCTGCCGGGTTCGAACCACTGGCGGAAGCGCAGACTGCGCCTGTGGCTGAAGTTGCGGACGTGGCCCCATATGGCGGAGGGATCGGGGCGATCATCGCGCGGATCGAAGCGTTCCGCCGCGCCCGCGAGGCCCCGCGCGCTGCCACCCCGGATGCAGACCCAGCGGCAGCCGCGCGGCAAACGCGCCTGCCCTTCGCCGAAGAGCCGCTGCGCCCTGCGCCTCCCGTCAGCAGCATCGATCTCGTGCTCAATGCCGAGGGCGCGGTGATGATGGCCGATACCGCACTGGCTCCTGCGTTTGTCGGGCTGCGCCCGTTTGCCGATGATCCCGATGCCTGCGCCTGCTGCGATCCGGCCACGCTGGGCGCGGCCCGCGCACGCCTGCCGATCACCGGCGGCAGACTGGAACGCGAAGGCACAGGCGCGGCAAGCGGCGCCTGGCGGATCGATGCCGTCCCCCGGTTTGCCCCCGATTCCGGACACTTCAGCGGATGGCACGCGCGTCTGCGCCGTCCGCCCGCGCCGTCGTCGGCAGACATCGTGGCCGCCAACGATGATCTGCGCACGCGCAGCGCTGATAGGCTGCGCCAGATGCTGCATGAACTGCGCACGCCGATTAATGCGATCCAGGGCTTTGCCGAACTGATCCAGCAGCAGCTGCTCGGCCCCACCCCGCACCAGTATCGCAGCCTTTCGGCCAGCATTGCCGCCGATGCAGCGCGGATGCTTGCGGGGTTCGAAGATGTCGAACGCCTGGCCCACCTGGAAGGCACTGCCCACCGCGAAGGCCCCGCAGCGGCCGAAGACATTGTAGAAACCGATCTGACAGCGCTGCTGATCCGGCTGATCGCGCAGCTCGAACCCCTGCTCGCCCCGCGTCAGGCCATGTTCGCGGCTGATATCCCCGAAGGTCCGCTGCCGGTTGCCATGGCGCCCGAAGATCTGGAGCGTACCTTGTGGCGTCTCATGGCCCTTGTTGCCAGCGCCGCCAGCCACGGGGATCGCCTGCAACTTGTCGTGCGCGTGGGTGCCGGTCCGCTGGGCTTTGCCGTGCACCTCACCCTGGCGCTCCCGGCCGCGCTTGCCGCCGCAGAGGAAGCGGCCGCGTCCGGCCACGAAAGCATCGCCAGCCCGGGCGGTATGCTCGGCAGCGGCTTTGCCTTGCGTCTCTGCGCAGCCGAACTGCGCGCGGTAGGGGGCATAATGGTGCGCGAAGAAGCAGCCTTACTGGTCACATTGCCACTCTTGACCGGCGCGCGCCATGCACCTAGCCAAAAGGGCACAGCAGGCAGTTTGTCCGGCTGAGGGAGCATCTTGCGCGGGTGGCATTGCCGAACATTCTCGATGTGCCAGGCGCAGGACAACGCGTGCGGTTCGCGCCCGATTTCGGGCAGCGCTTCATCGTCACGGTCGATACCGAGGAAGAGTTCGACTGGAGCCAGCCGCTCGGCCGCACCGGGCATGGCCTCAGCCACGTGCCGCGCCTCGCTCGCTTCCAGCAATTCTGCGAAGGGCTAGGTGTCGTCCCGATCT
Organism: Novosphingobium sp.; assembly: GCA_027490345.1. Classification (GTDB taxonomy): domain Bacteria; phylum Pseudomonadota; class Alphaproteobacteria; order Sphingomonadales; family Sphingomonadaceae; genus Novosphingobium. The sequence goes on along the minus strand of JAIXYF010000029.1, from coordinate 889 downwards.
ATCTGATCGACTATCCGATCGCGACCGATCCTGCCGCCGTGGCGGCGCTGGGCGAAGCTGTGGCCGCGGGCCGCGCCGAGATCGGCGTGCAGCTCCACCCCTGGGTTAGCCCGCCGCATGACGAAGAAGTCAACGGTTTCAACAGCTACGCGGGCAATCTCCCCCCCGCCCTCGAAGCGGCCAAGTTCAACACGCTGCGCGATGCGATCGAACTGGCGTTTGGCAAGGCGCCGCTGATCTACCGCGCCGGGCGCTACGGCGTCGGTCCGGCCAGCGCGGCCATGCTCCGCAGCGCAGGCCTCGCCATCGATACCTCGGTCCGTGCCCGCTTTGATTACAGCGCTGCCGGCGGCCCCAGTTTCCGCGATCATCCAGTGGTGCCCTGGTGGATCGATGAACCCGGCGGCCTGATGGAACTGCCGCTGACCACGGTATTCTGGGGCATGCTGCGCCAGCAGGGCCCGCTGCTTTATCCGCTGCTCTGGCGGATGCCCAAGCTGCGCGGCGTGCTGGCGCGCCTGTCGCTGCTCGAACGCATCCCGCTCACCCCCGAAGGCGTGCGCATCGAAGAAGCGATCAAGGGTATCGACATCGCGCTTGATGATGGCCTGCCGGTGCTCGTGTTCTCGTTCCACAGCCCATCGCTGAGCCCTGGCCTCACCCCTTACGTGCGCGATGAAGCGGATCTTGACCGATTGTATGATTGGTGGCGCAAGGTCTTTGCCTACCTTGGCAAGCGCGCGGTCAGGCCGGCCAGCGTGGCCGACATCATGGCCGCCGCCCAGCGCTGAGCGGCAGCTGCACAGCCCTTGCCATCCGGCCTTGCCATCCGGCCTTGCCATCCGGCCTTGCCATCCGGCCTTGCCATCCGGCCTTGCCATCCGGCCTT
>JAIXYF010000373.1 GCA_027490345.1 Novosphingobium sp. | reverse complement strand
TCGCCCGCGCCGCCGGCGATGGTTTCGGCCGCATCCGCGCCGGTCAGCGTGTCATCATAGGCCGAACCGGTCAGGTTCTCGATCCCGATCAGCTGGTCACCTTCGGCATCGCCGCCGGTGCTCACTGTCCCGTCGAGCCGCACGGAGACGGCCTGCGCCGAGGTGCCGTAGTCGACCGTGTCGAGCCCGTCGCCGCCTTCGATGCGGTCTGCCCCCGCGCCGCCGTCCAGCGCATCATCGCCTGCGCCGCCGCGCAGCAGATCGCTGCCTTCGCCGCCGATCAGCGCATCGTTGCCTGCGCCGCCTTCCAGCGTATCGTCGTTGAGGCTGCCAAGCAGGCGATCGTCGAAGCCCGAGCCAACGAGGCGTTCGATCCCGGTGAGCGTATCGCCCGCCGCATCGCCGCCAACGCCGATGCTGCCGCCCAGCCCGGCCACGATGCCTTCTGCTGAGGCGGAATAATCCACCGTGTCGAAGCCTGCGCCGCCTTCCAGCGTATCGGCCCCGGCGCCGCCATCAAGGCTGTCGTTTCCGGCCCCGCCCAGCAGGGTGTCCGCGCCCTCGCGCCCGGCCAGAGTATCATCCCCCGCGCCGCCGAGGATGGTTTCCTCGCCCGCAGCGCCCGCTAGCGTGTCCGCGCCGGACGAGCCGATCAGGCGCTCGATGCCGCTCAGCGTATCGCCTGCTGCATCCCCGCTGCTGCCGGTTCCGGCGGCCAGATCCACTGCCACGCCCAGTGCCGAAGCGCTGTAATCAGCGGTGTCCACGCCCGCGCCGCCATCTAGCACGTCGGCCCCGCCGCGCCCCGCCAGCACGTCATTGCCGCCGCCGCCGCGCAGGGTTTCATCCGCGCCCGCGCCAACCAGCGTATCGTCGCTGCCGCTGCCGGTCACTTCCTCGATGCCGGCCAGCACATCGCCAGTGGCGAGGCCGCCAAAGCCGGTCGTGCCGTCAAGATAGACGCTGACGCCCGAGCCGGAGAGGCTGTAATCGGCCCGGTCATGCCCGGCACCGCCATCGATGGTATCGGCGCCGCTGCCGCCCTCGATCACATCGTCGCCCGCGCCGCCCAGCAGCGTGTCGTCGCCCGCTGCACCGGTGAGCGCGTCATCGCCGTCGCCGCCGCTCAGGCGTTCGGCGGCCGCGCTGCCGGTCAGCTGATCGCTGAAGGCAGAGCCCAGCACGCCTTCGATGCCACTCAGCGCATCGCCTTCGGCATCGCCGCCCGTGCCCGTTTCGGCGCCAAGATCCACGGTGATCCCGGCGGCAGACGCCTCATAATCGGCAGTGTCGAAGCCCAGACCGCCGTCGAGCCGGTCTGCGCCCGCACCGCCATCGAGCAGGTCATCCCCGGCATCTCCGCTGAGGCGGTCGGCTCCGCCCGCGCCTGCAAGGCGGTCGTCGCCCGCGCCGCCTTCCAGCGTTTCGGCCGCGCCGACGCCGGTGATGCGGTCGTTGTAGTCCGAACCGAGGATATGTTCGAAGTTGCGCACCGAATCGCCCTGCGCGTCGCCGCCTTCACCGGCTGACCCATCCAGCACCAGCGCAATTCCGCTGCGGCTGCCCTCGTAGCTGGCGATATCCGTGCCATCGCCGCCATCGAGGCTATCGGCCCCGCCGCGCCCTTCGATCACATCGTTGCCCGCGCCGCCCAGCAGCGTATCGTTGCCCGCGCTGCCATCGAGCGTATCGGCGAAATCCGTGCCCACCACGCCTTCGATCCCGATCAGCGTATCGCCTTCGGCATCGCCGCCGCTGGCGCTGCCGAGCGCAAGATCAACGCGAACCCCGGCGCGCGAGGCGCTATAGTCTGCGGTGTCAGAACCCGCGCCGCCATCGATCACATCGGCCCCGGCGCTGCCCAGCAGCATGTCGTTGCCGCCCTGCCCGCGCAGGGTATCGGCATCGGCGAAGCCGCGCAGGGTATCGGCAAAGGCCGAACCGGACAGGCCCTCGAGCCCGGCAAGGCGGTCGCCCTCGGCGTGGCCGCCGCTGTTCATGCCGCCATCCAGCCCGGCGTTCACGCCTGCTTCGGACCGGGCATAATCGGCGATGTCGGTGCCGAGACCGCCGGTCAGTATGTCTGCGCCCGCGCCGCCATCCAGCAGGTCGTTGCCTGCGCCGCCGTCCAGCGTATCCACGCTTGCGCCGCCCGTGATGCGGTCGTCGAAGCTGGAGCCGAGCACGCGCTCGATCCCGCTCAGCGTATCGCCCTGCGCATCGCCGCCGAGGCCCACGGCGCCATCGGTGCCGACCACCACGCCGGTTGCGCTGCGGCTGTAGTCCGCCGTATCAAACCCCTCGCCGCCTATCAGCCGGTCTGCGCCGCCAAGGCCCGCCAGCGTGTCGTCACCCGCGCTGCCATCCAGCGTGTTGGCGCCATCATTGCCAGAAAGCGCATCGGCGAAGGCCGAGCCCGTCAGCGCCTCGATCCCCTCAAGCTGGTCGCCCGCAGCATCGCCGCCGCTGCCCGCAGATCCGTCGAGCGCCACGGCCACGGCGGCTGCCGAAACAGCATAGTCCGCCGTGTCGAAGCCTTCGCCGCCCTGCAGAAGGTCTGCGCCGCCGCCGCCTGCCAGCAGGTCGTCTCCCGCGCCGCCCGCCAGACGGTTCGCTCCGGCATCGCCGGTCAAGCGGTCGGCCTGATCGGAGCCGGTTACGTTCTCGATTCCGGTGAGCGTGTCGCCTGCCGCGCTGCCGCCGCTTCCGCTGCTTGCATCCAGATCGACCGTTATGCCGCCAGCCGAATCGCTGTAGTCAGCGGTATCCGCGCCGCTGCCGCCGATCAGCACATCCGCGCCCAGCCCGCCGCGCAAGGTATCGTCCCCGGCGCTGCCTTCCAGCGTGTTGGCGCCGCTGTCGCCCATCAGCGTATCGGCATAGGCACCGCCGATCACGCGCTCAATGCCGGAAAGGCGGTCGCCTTGCGCGATGTCGCCAGCAGAGCTGTTGCCGTCGAGCCGCACCGTCACCGCGCCGCCTGCTGCAGAATAGTCTGCGGTATCAAGGCCTTCGCCGCCCGATAGCATGTCTGCGCCGAGATCGCCGGTCAGCGTGTCGTCGCCGCCATTGCCTGCCAGCACGTTGGCCTCCGCATCGCCGCCCAGCCGGTCGGCAAAGGCCGAACCGCTCAGCGTCTCGATCCCGCGCAGCACATCGCCCGCGCCGTCGCCGCCTCGGCCCGCCGTCCCGTCGAGCGCGATAGTGATGCCCGCTGCCGATCCGGCATAGTCTGCCGTATCGCTCCCGCTCCCGCCGATCAGCGTATCAGCGCCCGCGCCGCCCGCCAGCCGGTCATCGCCGTCGCCGCCTGCCAGCGTCTCGTCAGCGCCGCTGCCCAGCAGCGTATCGCTCTGCGCGCTGCCGATCACCCGTTCGATGCCGCTCAGCCTGTCGCCATCGGCATCGCCGCCTTCAGAAAGCGTGCCATCAAGGCGCACCGTCACGCCAAAGCGCGAGGCGTTATAGTCTGCCGTATCGAAGCCGCCGCCGCCATCGATGGCGTCTGCGCCGCCAAGCCCGACCAGAAGGTCGTCTCCGGCCAGCCCGCGCAAGCCATCGCCGCCGGCAGAGCCGATCAGCGTATCGCCAAAGCGCGATCCTTCGAGGCCTTCGATGCTGGTGAACACGTCACCCACGGCATCGCCGCCATCGCGCAGCGAGCCATCGAGCGCGACCTGCACCGCGCCGCTCGATCCGGCATAGCTGGCGATATCGAAGCCCGCGCCGCCATCCAGAGCATCCGCACCGAAGCCGCCTTCCAGCACATCATCGCCCGCGCCGCCAGACAGCGCTTCCGCGCCGCGCCCGCCTGTCAGCCTGTCGCCGAACGCGCTGCCGTTCAGCACTTCGATATTGGCGTAAGTATCGCCTTCGGCCTCGCCGCCGCGGCTGGTGCGCCCGTCGAGATAGACCTCGACGCCGGTCTCGCTCGTGCTGAAATCGACCGTATCGGTGCCGCCCGCGCCGTCGATGTGATCGGCGCCTGCGCCTCCGGTCAGGTCGTTGTCGGCGCCGTCGCCGGTCAGCCGGTCATCGTGCGCCGATCCGATCAGCGCTTCGATCCCGCTGGCGGTATCGCCCGCCGCATCGCCGCGCTGGCCCGCCGTCCCGTCCAGCCGCGCATCGATGCCGCTGGCAGAGCCGCTGTAATCGAGCGTGTCGTAGCCTGCGCCGCCCTCGAAGCGGTCTGCTCCGGCGCTCGAGGTCATCCGGTCGTCGCCCGCGCCGGCCTCGATCCATTCGCCTGCCGCGCCGCCGTGTACCGTGTCGTTGCGGTCTGTCGCGATTACATGCTCGATATTGGCCAGCGTATCGCCTTCGGCGTCTCCCCCGCGCGATGGTGCGCCGTCGAGGAACACTTCGACGCCGTCAGTGCCATCCGGCGCGCCATCCAGTGCGTCTGAATAGTCCGCCGTATCGCTGCCCGCGCCGCCATCAAGCACGTCCGCGCCCTTGCCGCTGATCAGCGTATTGTCTTTGGCGTCGCCCGTCAGGCGGTCGGCAAAGTCCGAACCGATCAGCCCTTCGACATTGGTGTAGCTGTCCGCTTCCGCCGCGCCGCCCTTGCCCTTGCCAGAGCCGAGATTGGCTTCCACTGCCTCGCCCGAAAGGCCATAATCGACGAAATCGGTGCCGCTGCCGCCGTCGATGCTGTCGGCACCTGCGCCTGCGTGGATATGATCGTCGCCTGCGCCTGCCGCGATCGTGGTGCCGGGCGGATTGGCAAACAGCACGTAGATCGGCTCGCCCGTCACGGGATCCGTCACCGTCATCCCGGCTTCGTCGGTCACGTCCTTGATGCCGAAATGAGTGGAGACCGAGACCGCGAAGGTCGAGGTTTCGCCATCCGACGAAAGGCCCAGCAGCACGGGGAAGAAGAACTCGTCCTTGAACCCGCTTGACGATGGCTCGGTGCCCGTGGGGGGCAGCGTGTAGGTCAGCTCCAGCTCGAACGAGAAGTGCGACTGGCTTGCGGGCACGGGTACTGTCTGGCCGGTCTCATCGGTGGTCGTTGTCAGCTTCTCGATCTTGCCCTGATCGATTTTGACCAGCCAGCCCTTGTCGGTCAGCGTGCCGTTGACGATGCCGTAGCCCGGCGGGAGCGAGGGGATCAGCACTTCGAGCAGATCGAGCCCCTTGGCCGGGACTTCCGCCACGACATTAAGCACGCGGAAGCTGGTGCCCTGCGGCGCCTTGGCCGGATCATCGGCAAAGATCACGTCATTGCCCGATGTGCCTTCGATGCTTTCGGGTGCGGATTGCGCGCGGAAGCCGGTGTTCTTCGATGAATCCGGGCCGCCGGTGTTGCCGGTGATCACGGTCTCGCCATTTTCGGTGCTGCGCGTCACGCCTTCGGTGTTGGTCAGCGTGAACGTGAGCTCGGGCACCAGCTTGCCGATGCCGGCCGGGCCAAGCGCATCATCGGGGGCGGGATCGGCTGCGCGCGGAGACTGGACGCCGGGGGTGGAGGGGCTTTGCGGCTGCGAATCGCTGATCTTCTCGGTCAGTGCCTTGCCGGTCTCGTCCGACTTGTGCTGCTTTTCCTGCTTGGCGGCGGCTTCGGCCTGGGCCTGCGCCGAATCCTCGGGCTGCACGGCGGCGGGCGCCTTTGTCTCCTTGGCGGCTTCGTCGGCGGGCTTGGCCGAATCGGCGCTGGAAAGGTGCAGCTCCAGCGCGGGGGTCTGCTGGCTGATCTCGCCCACCATGCCCACCGCCTGATCGGAGGTGAATTCCTTGTCGGTGAACTGGATGACCGGCTTGCGCCCGGAAAACGCGGCCAGCGCCATGCCGGGTATGATGATGCGCGAGCCATCGGTGAACACCAGCACGACATCGACGTCGGCGATTTCCACCTTGAACGGCGCGAATTTGACACCCAGCTTGGCCTTGTCGTCGCCGTCCAACTGAACGACCTTGGCCGCGCCTTGCGCCGCCTTCTGAATAGTAACTGCTTGGCCAGGGACTGCGGCGTCTTCACCGCCCGCACCTGCCTTGGCGGGCGCGGCTTCAGGTGAAGACGCGGCTTCGCGTTCGCCCGCGAGCCGGGCGGAGCCCTTGCTCCCTTTCGATCCGGTGGTGGAACCCGATTTGGCGCGAACGATCTTGACCATGTAACCTCGACTGGCAGGCGCGCTGTTCTGGCGCCCGTTAACTTAGGGCTTGGGACCTTAGGGCTTGCGCCGGATGACCCTCCGGGATTTCCCGTATTCGCGTGCGGCCTGTGCCCCGGGTGAGGGAACGGCGCGGCGGCGCGGAATTTCAGTCATCGCTGCCCGGCGCAGGCTGGGCGAGCGCTGGCAGCGGGGTGCCGCCGCTGACCAGATCGAACAGGCCGCCCAGCTTTTGCAGCACGCGGTATTCGGCGGCGCGCAGGGCGATCTGGTTGGCGGTCTGCTTGGCACGCGCGGCAAACAGCAGCTGTTCGGCATCGAGCAGTTCGAACACCGTGCGCCGCCCGCCGCGGAACTGCTGCTTGTAAAGCTCGGCCACGCGTTCGGCAGAGGTGATTTCGGCCTCGATCGTGGCGATCTTCTCGCGCGCGGCGCCAAGGCTGGCGTAATCGATGCGGATGTCCTGCTCCACTTCGCGGCGGCGACGGTCCAGCTCGTAATCGGCCTGGCGCAGCCGCGCGCCGATGCGGCGCTTGGTCGCCGTGGCTCCGCCGCCGTTGTAAAGCCGATAGGAGAATGTCAGCATGGCGCGCGCATCCACCGCGCGCCCGGTGGAGCCGAGCACGTCCTGCCGGTAATCGCTGGCGATGGTAAGGCCGAAGCGCGGCAGTGCGGTATCGGCCTGGCTGTCGTATTGCTTGTCGAGCGAGCGGCGATCTTCCACCGCCTGCGCCAGACGCGGGCTGCGCGTGTCGATCAGATCGACCGCGATGTCGGCGCTTTCGGGCAGGGCGGTGCCCGCCGCAGGCACATCTGCCGCGCGCAGTGGCATGTGATTGGTCAGCCGCTTATAGGCATTGCGCGCCTGTTCCAGCGCGCTTTGCCGATCCAAAAGCTGCGAGCGCACGTTGTCGAGCCGGGTCTGCGCGCGCTCCACATCGGCGGGCGTGGTGAGGCCGAGGTCCTTCTGCACCGTCACGATGCGCAGGATCTTGCGCACCGAGGCGATTTCGCTTTCCGCCAGCACCACAAGGTTCTGCTGCAGCAGCACGCCGAGATAGGCATTGGCGATATCATAGGAAATCGCCTCGATCCGCTCACGCGTGCCCCACTGCGCCGAACGATACGTGGCGCGGGCGCGCTTGATATCGTTGATGGTGACGCCGAAGTCCCACAGGTTCTGGTTGAGCGCGATGGTGGCTTCGCTGCGGAAACGCTGGGTGGGCGCCTGCGGGATGTTGCGCGCAAATTCGCGGCCCCATGCGCCGGTCACGTCGATGCGCGGCAGATAGTTCGCGCGCGCTTCGTCCACGCCGTAGCGGGCGTCGTCCTGCTGGGCGAGGGAGATCTGGATTTCGGGATTGCCCTTGAGCGAGGCGATGATCGCATCAGTGAGCGATTCGGCTTCGTCCGGGCCGGGCGGCTGCGCCGTGGCTGCGGGATCGGCCTCTGGCTCGTCGGCAAAGGCCGGGGCGGCATCGCCAGCTGGCGATGCTGCAGTCTGCGCTGGGGCCTGCCCTGCAGGAGGTGCGTCGATCATCGCAGCAAATGGGCGCGGTGCGGGCAGGGGCCCCTGGCCATCGAGCCGCGAAAGCACAGGGCGGGTTAGCGGCGATGCTGGCAGCGGCGCCTGGGCGGTTGGCTGGCGCTGTGGTGCTGCGCCGGTCAGGGCAGGCTGGGCTGGATCGAGCGGGGGCAGCTCAGCGCCAGCGGGAGATTGCGGGCGGGCCGGGGGCTGTTCGATGGGGGCAAGTGTGCCGACCAGCGCGGCCAGCGCCGAGCCATCGGGCATCGGGCCCTGCGGCAGGGGCAGCGTGCGCGGCGGGAGGTGGGGGGGCATCGCCAGCGCCAGTGCGGGAACCAGTGCGGGGGCCAGTGCCGGGTCCGGAGCGGGGGCTAATGCGGAGGCCGGGGCGGGAATCACGGCTTGATCCGGCAGGGCATCGGGCAGGCGCACTTCGGCCAGCGCTTCCGGGGCAGACACAAGCGCGGGCAGCGCAAACGGCGCGGCAAGGATGCCCGGAACCACAGGGCCTGCCATCGCAAGGCGGATCGGCAGCATGGCGGTGGGGGCAGCCTGTTGCTGCGTGGTCGAAGCCTGCGCCGCTGCCGCTGCCGCTGCCGGTGCCGGTGCCGGTGCCGGTGCCGGTGCCGGTGCCGGTGCCGGTGCCTCTGGCGCCGGCGCTGGCGCACGCGCCGTCGCGAAGTCCGGCCCTTCCAGCCCGTCTAGTACATAGGCCAGCTGCGGGCTCGGCGCCTCTGCGCGGGCGGCTGCGGCTGCCAGCATGGCGCTGGCCGAAAGAGCGGTGGCAAGCACTGTCAGCGTTGGTCGGGCAGGAGAATGCAGCACCAGAGCTTCCTTCTTGGGGCATCGTCGGTCCCGCTGCGGTGTGCGGCCAGCATGGTTAATGGCAGCGCAAACCGGGGTTACGGGCAAGCCCTGAGCGCCCCAGGGTTCCAGAGATCAGCAACTCAGGGGCCCGCAACCTAGGCTGCAGCGGCCGCGCCCTGCGCGAGGAGGTGGGCCAGTTCAGCTTCGCCCAGCGGTTGTTCGAAGCGCAGGCCGAATCCCAGCGGCGTGGTCGCCACGATCTCGCCCCGCAGCACGAGCCCGGCAGCGGAAACCTCCACCGCATCGCCGCGCCGGTTCATGAGATAGGCGAGGCGCGGGCGGAACATCGCGCCGCCGCGCGACAGGTTGATCAGCCGCCCTTCATAGCTGGCCATTTTGTCGGTCAGCACGATTTCGCCCTCGATCCGGCATTCATGGCGCGTATCGGCGCGAGCAAAGATTTGCTTGCGGCTGAAAGGGTTGGAAAACAGCGCCATTACATCGCTCCGCGCTTGGTGGGTGTGGCGTCTTCGTCGGCAGGCGGTTCAGGCAGGTTGGCCGCATCAGGTGCGCCTTGATCGAAGCGCATGCCCAGGCGGCGGCGCAGGCGCTCCATTTCGGTGCGCGCATCGCCCAGCCGCACGGTGTTGGCATCCGGCGCGCTTTCCAGCGCGGCCGCGAAGGTTTCGAACGCGGCGCGGTGCTCTGCGCTGCGCACATCGAGCCGGGTCAGCGCATCGCGGTGATGCGCCGAGGCGACCGCAAGCCGTTCCAGCCGCCGGTCGAGCCGCGTGCCCAGCTCGCGCATGGCGCGGCGATGAGCGGCAAGGCTGTCCTGCATGGCAAGGCGCAGCTGCCGCGCCTCGGTCAGCTGCCGCCGGGCCGTGCGGCGCGTGGAAAGGCCAAGCCAGGCGACAAGGCGCCCCACAGCGCGGCCAAAGGCGGACGTGGACGCGGGGGCGGCGGCTTTGGCCTCATGCGGTTCGCCCCGCAGGCTTGGCGCGCGCGGCGCATCGCCCGCCAGCGTGATCAAGGTATCGAGCTGGCGGTGGATCTCGTTGCCATCGAGCACGGCGGACCGCTCTGCCAGCACGCCCAGTGCGGCGAGTGTGGCGCGGATGTGCGCGCGGTCGGCTTCGGCATCTTCGTGCAGCGCGCGCAGCTGCGTCAGCATGGCCGATTGGTTGTGCGCCAGTTCGGCCACCGCATCGGCCACGGGCCGCATGATCTGGCGCGGATCCGACAACCCGGCGACGACATCGGCAAGGCTGCCCACGGCATCGGTCAACCCGGCGATTTCGCTCTGGCTGGTCTGGGCACCATGGGCGAGGCCGATGATCGCGCCGCGCAAGTCCGCCAGCTCGGCGGCGCCCGCCTCGATCGCCCGGCGCACCGAACCGAAATCGCGCGAAGGGCTGGATGCGGCTTCGCCCTGCCCGGATTCGAGCTGGGCCAGATTGGCAAGCCAGTGTTCGAATTCATTGCGCAAGGTTTTCATCGCGCTGGTCATGCAGCGCTCCAGCGCGCCGAGAACCATCGAGGTCATCAGGCCGAACAGCGACGAGGAGAAGCCCACCGACATGCCGTTGAGCGGGGCCTTCATCCCCTCGATCATCTTGCCGAAGCTGTCCGCGCTGGCACTGCCCGAAACGTCCATCGCGCCGATCAGATCGGACACCGAGTGCACGGTCTTCATCAGGCCCATGAACGCGCCGAGCAGGCCCAGGAACACCATCAGGCCTGAGAAATAGAGGATGGTCGACTTGCGATCATTGATGCGCTGGTCGACATCGTGGAGCAGCGTCTGGACGGTGTCCGCGCCGATCTCCAGATTGTCCTGCTTGCCCAGTTCCTCGGCGATCAGGCGGTAGCCCTGGCCCAGCAGTTCTGGCTCGTAAAACACCACGGCCGGCCGCGCATAAGGATCGCGGGGGCGCTTGGCGCGCTCACCATAATCCACTTGCAGCGCGTGCAGCGCGACAACCTCGTTGCGCAGCGAAAGCACGTTGCGAAACGCGATCCCCGCCGCCACCCCGAAGATCGCGAAGATCGAGAGGTTAAGCGCCATCTTGGCCTTGATGCCCTCGATCACGAATTCGTGGGCATAGATGCCAAGCCCGATGAGGACGACCATGATCGCGGTCATCTTCAGCAGTTCGGCGCGGAGCTTCTTGTCCATGGCATTGGATCCGGTTGGAGGCGCTGCTGCGCCCGATGCGAGCAATGCCCGCTTGCGCAGCAGCGCCGCGATCATGGCTTGATCACCACGCGCACCATGTGCCCATCGGCCGAAGCCGCATCGGTCACACGGATCTGGGTGGTGACATCGGCCGGGGATAGCCCGGCACGCAGCAGGAGGTTGCGGGTCATCGCTGCGCGGTAGAAGGCCACGCGCTGCGCTTCGGAAACCGAGCGGGTCTGCGGGGCGAACGACCAGATTTCATACTTCGTGCCCGCGCGCGCCTTGCTCTTCACAAAGCCGATCACGCGGGCCGAGTTGGCCTCGTCATACGTGGCGGCGTTGGGGGCAAAGCCGATCTTGATGAGGGTGTCGGCGGTCTTGACCTCAACCCCCTTGGTATCGTCCGCCTGCTCCACGGCCTTGACCTGAAGCTTCAGCGTATCGGCCGTCTCGCGCGTGCGGATCGAAAGGCGCTCGGCCCCGTCGGTCACGGTGGGGGAACGCAGCACCGCGCCGAGTTCGGCCACCGATGTGCCCGCCTCGGCATCGCGCGGGGAAAGCACGGCGGCTGCCCCGGTTGCGCACGCTGCGGGCGCGCCGGGCTTGCCGTCCTTACCGGTCTTCTGCTCCATCTGCTGCTGCTGGGCCAGCTGCTGCTTGAAATTGGCGATCACGCGCTGCGAAAGCTGCATCACCGCCGCGCTCATGATCACCAGCAGGAACGTCACCACCATGATCACGGTGGTGAGCACGTCCACGAAGGCCGGCCAGTGATTGACTTCGCCATCGGCGGATGCGCCTGCCACGTCATGCTCCTGTCAGCAGCGGGCGGGAATGCGCGCCGTCATGCTTAATCGGCCATAAGGCACCGTGTTTAAGGGCCAGCGCGCGCGCGCTCAGGCAGCTTCCCTAGGTCCCTGTTTACCACTCGCCGGTTGTGTGCTGGCCGGTGTACTGGCCTGCGCACTCTGGGCGGCCAGCTGGGCGAGCACTTCGGCCTTGGGCCGGTCTGCCACGATGCGTCCCGCCTCCAGCCAGATGACCCGGTCAACGATTTCGAGCAGCGCCAGCCGGTGCGTCGCCACGATCAACGTTTTGCCGCGGGTTGCCTCCGCCAGCCCGGCGATGACGGCTTGCTCGCTTGCAACATCGAGCGAGGCGGTGGGTTCATCCAGCAGCAGCACGGCCGGATCGCGCACGAGCGCGCGGGCCAGCAGCAGCGATTGTCGCTGCCCGCCCGAAAGCGCCGAGCCGCGCGCGCCAACCTGCCGCATATAGCCTTCTGCCGTCCGCGCCACGAAGCTGTCCAGCCCCGAACAGCGGATTGCGCGTTCGGCCACTTCGGCCGCAGGCTCCGGCATCCCGAGCAGGATGTTGTGCCACACCGTGCCTTCAAAGATCGCCGCATCCTGCGCGCTATAGATCACCTTGCGGCGCAAGTGCGGGATGGCGAAGCGCTCCAGCGCATGGCCATCGAGCGTGATCAGCCCGTCCTGCGCCGGGATCAGCCCGGCCAGCAGCTGCAGCAGCGTCGATTTGCCCGAACCTGATTTGCCGATCAGCGCCACTCGCTCGCCTTCCGCCACGCTGAAGGTAAGGCCTGAAAGGCTGGGCGCGCCGCTGCCGGCAAAGGTGTGCGAAAGCCCCGCCACGCGCACGGCGCCGCGCACCGGGGCAAGGCCGACCGCAGGATCGGAGATATCCCGTTCGGGTTCGGATTGCAGCAATCCGGCCAGCGCCTGAAACTGCGCAAGGCTCTGATAGGCGCGGGCAAACATGCTGACCGTGGCCGCCACGGGCACCATCGCCCGGCCGGTCAGCAGCACCACCGCGATCAGCGCGCCGGTGGTCATCAGCCCGGCCTTGATCTGCAGCACGCCGATCACCACGACCATCACCGTGACGAGCTGAACCAGCAGGCCAGCCGCTGTTCCGGGCAGTTCGGACCAATGCCGCACTTGCTTGCCCGCCATGGCCAGATGATCGGAAATCAGATCCCAGCGGCCCTCGAACAGCCCTTCGGCATGGTTGGCCTTGATCGTGGTCCAGCCGCCGGTCAGCTCCGCCGTCAGATCGCTGCGGGCCTGGATCAGCTTGCTTGTGCGGTTGCTCGCCAGCTTAAGCGCGTGATTGCACACGGCGCCGACAAGAATGAGGCCCAGCGCCCCCAGCACCGGCCCGAGCACGGTGAACCCGCCAATCGCCGCAATCAGCCCAAACAGCAGCACCACGAACGGCAGATCGACACAGACCGTGGCGATGGCCTGCGGCACCAGCAGCGAAAGCGCCTCCAGATCGCGCAGCGCCGTCAGCATCGCGCCAAGGCCCAGGCCGGGGGCAGGCGCGCGGGCCCGCAGCACGGAAACGACCGCGCGGTGCTGCACCGCCTGCCCCACCCGCGTCGCCACGGCATCCACGAAGCGCGCCTTGATTTTTTTGAGCAGCAGTTCGAATACCAGCACGATTGCCACGCCGATGGACAGCGCCCACAGGCTTTCGATCGCAAGGTTGGGCACCACCCGATCATAGATCGCACGCATATAGAGCGGGATCGTCAGCGCACACAGATTGAGCAGCGCGCTGGCCAGCAGCATCTGCCCCAGCGGCCCCCGTTCGGCGAGATAGGCACCCAGCAGCCAGGCGCGGGGATTGCGGCGGATGAGATCGCGCTCATGCAGGTCACTGGCGCCGTTCACCGGATCGACCGAGCCGCTGTGTAGCGCTTCGCCTGTCAGATGCGGCCGAAGCGCGGCATAGGGCAGCACCTTGCGGCCTCCGGCATCAGCCACGGTCACCTCGCCCGCACGGGCTGCTGCGAGGATCAGCACCGCGCCGCCACCGGTCATCGGCACCAGGAGCGGCAGGTCTGCCACCTCGGGCGCGCGCTGGCCCAGTGGCCGCCAATGTGCCTCGATCCCGACCCGCGCGAGGGCGAGCGGGGCTAGCTTTGCGGCAAGGGCTTCCTGCGCCATCGGCAGCGCAGCGCTCAGTGCTGCGGGATCATGCGCCAGGCCCCGCGCTGCGGCCAGCGCTTCCAGCGCCTCCAGAATGGGCATGGGGGTGATGAAGGGACCATCGGCGGCGCTCGCCGCAGGCCGGGCTGAAACAGTGTCTTGCATGGCGTTTACCCCAGTTCGGGGCGGGAGTGCCAGTTTATGGAAAACGCCGGGTGAAGCAGAGCATAGGGGGCTACCCGTATCCGGCGGGCAAGCCAAAACAAGGATAATGAACGGTAAATGGCGGGCAACACGGCTTGTTTCATCGGGGTTCTGCCATGCGTTTTGCGCGCCTTCGCCAATCGCTTATCGTCTCGCTCGGCGGGGCCAGCCTGTTTAATGATCTGCGCCCCGGAGAGGCGGAAGCAGTGCTGAGCGGAAGGCTGGCGCTGCCCAGCCAGCCCATCGGCGCGGCGCTACCATGGAGCGCGCGGCTCGGCGTGGCCGCGCCGTCCCGGCTGCTCAAGGCGCTGGCGATCACATTCGGTCTGGTGGCGCTGTGGATGGCGCTGTTCACGGTGGACAAAGTCACGCGCGGCGCAGGCCGGGTGCTGCCTTCCACGCAGAACCAGCTGGTTCAGCATCTGGAAGGCGGGATCGTGAAGGAAATTCTGGTTGAGGAAGGCCAGCGAGTGCGCAAGGGGCAAGTGCTGATGCGCATCAGCAATGCCTCTACCGGCGCGGCGATCGAAAACGCGCGCACCGATCTGGTGGCCAAGCGCATCATCCTGGCGCGGCTCGATGCTGAAATTTCGGGCGCGGGCAGCTTTGTGCCGCCGACTGATCTGGCCGCACAGGCGCCCGAAATCGCCGCGAGCGAGGCCGGACTGTTCGCCTCACGCCGCGCCCAGCGCAACAGCCAGGTGGGCGTGATCAACCAGCAGGCCCGCGCCAAATCCGCCGAAGTCGGCTCGCTCCAGGCGCGGCTGGGCAATCTGCGCAATGAAGAGCGCCTCGCGATGGAACAGCTGACCAAGCTCGAACGCGCTTATGCCGAGGATGCGGTGTCAGAGCGCGACGTGCTCGACAAGCGCGCGATGCTGCTTTCGCTGCGCACGCGCATTGCCGATGTGGCCAACCAGATTCCGCAATCTTCTGCTGGCCTTGGCGAATCCGCGGCCCGGCGCGGCGAGATCTGGGCCAGCGACATGGAGCAGATCCGCGCGCAGGCCGCTGCCTTGCGGCTTGAACTTGCCAAGGCCGATGAGCAGTTTGGCGCGGTAGAAGACCGCGTCGCGCGTGAGGAAATCCGCGCGCCGGTCGATGGCGTGATCAACCGGCTCAACGTTCGCACTGCCGGTGGCGTGATCCGCGGCGGCGAGCCAGTGGCCGAAATCGTACCCGCCGCCAGCCAGGTCATCATCGAGGCGCGCATCGCGCCCAAGGACCGCAGCAACATCTGGCCGGGCCTGCCCGCGCGGATCAAGATCTCGGCCTATGATTCCACGGTCTATGGCTCGCTGGAAGCCAAAGTCGTCGATGTTTCGCCCGATGTGATTCAGGATCCGCGCGGCGGGCTGTATTACAGGGTGCGGCTGGATGCCGGGCGCGCCAGCTTTGGCGCCGGGATGCCGGTGATTCCCGGCATGACCGGCGAAGTGGCGATCCGTTCGGGTCGCCAGACGATCTTGAACTACGTGCTTGGCCCGCTAATCCGGATCTCGCAGGAAGCGCTGCGCGAGTAACAGACAGTCATGAAAAACCTAGCAAAAGTGTCTGTGGCCGGTTGGCACTGGCAATAGCAAAAATGTCACACTTGCGCGGATTTCGCTAGGCTGCAGGCCGGATTGCCCTGCAAACTGATTTACTCTTGCAATCGAAAGAATATCCCTAGGGCGCTTAAGCAAAAGGTTCGGCGGGCAGATTTTGTGCTCGGCGGCTGAATACAAGGGGTCTATCACGTGCGAACTCTTTCCAATCTTGCCTTGCGCGGTGCGCTGCTGGCTTCGGCCGCCGCCTTCGCCGGTGTGGCTGCTCCGCAGGCCGCCTTTGCGCAGACTGCCGCTTCGGCTGATGATGCTGCTGCGGCGCAGAGCATTGTGGTCATCGGCACCCGCCGTACCGACCGCACCGTGGCCGACAGCGCCTCGCCGATCGACGTGATCAGCGCCGCCGACATCGCCACGCAGCCCACGTCGAACCTGCTGGACTCGGTCCGCAACCTCGTGCCGTCGTTCTTCGTTGGCCAGAACTCGATCTCGGATGCCTCGACCTTTGTGCGCGCGCCCTCGCTGCGCGGCCTGCCGGGCGATCAGCTGCTCGTCATGCTCAATGGCAAGCGCTACAACCGCTCGGCGCTCGTGCAGGTCTACAACGGTGGTGACACCGGCCTGTCGTTCGGCTCGCAAGGCCCCGATATTTCGGCGATCCCGGCCATCGCGATCAAGGGCCTCGAAGTCCTGCGCGACGGTGCGACTGCGCAGTATGGCTCTGACGCCATCGCGGGCGTGCTGAACTATGGCCTGCGCGATAATGCCGGCTTCGAAATGGTCGGACGCTACGGCCAGTTCTATGAAGGTGATGGCAAGAGCTACCAGATTGCGGCCAACGCCGGTCTCAAGTCGGACCGCGGCTTCATCAACATTTCGGGCGAATACAACAACGATGGCCGCACCAGCCGCGGCGTAACCCGCCCGCTGGCAGTCCGCTTCGCCGCCGAGAATCCCTCGCTGGCCGACAAGATTCCGTTCGCACCGCTGCCTGCCCAGATCTGGGGCAATTCGCCGAGCGAGGGCTGGAAGGCCGTGGTCAACGCCGCCTACGAAGTGACCGACAACAGCAAGATTTATGCGTTCGGCAACTTCGCGCACAGCCGCGCCGAGCAGAGCTTCAACTATCGTTCGAACTATGTCGGCTCAAGCACGTTCGAATTCGACGATGGCACCGGCTCGCTCAAGACCGGCTCCCTCGGCGGCAACGGCGCGTTTCAGGCGCCCTACTACAAGACGCAGTGCCCGGCCGGTAACCCGACGTGCCCCGCAGGCGCGTTCGTCAAGGACAGCAACGTCTTCAACCTGAGCTCGATCTATCCGGGCGGCTTCACCCCGATCTTCGTCGGCAAGACCGACCAGGCGATCGGTACCCTGGGCTACAAGGGCAGCACCGACGGCGGCTTCACCTACGACGTGTCGGCCTCGCTCAGCCGCAACCAGCTCGACTTGTCGATGTTCAACTCGATCAGCCCGTCGTTCGGTCCGGATTCGCAGACCAGCTTCCAGTTCGGCAAGCTGATCCAGAAGGAATTCGACGCCAACGTCGACCTGACCTACGCGGTCGAAGCTGGCCTCGCCAGCCCGATCACTTTCTCGGGCGGCGCGGAATTCCGGCGTGAAAGCTACACTGCCACCGAAGGCGATCTCCAGTCCTACGGTGCCGGTACTTACGCGATTGCCCGCGATCTCTATGCCGAAACGGCGCCGGGCTCGGGCATCTACACCAATACCGGCGAGAAGACCCGTTCGTTCGCTCCGGCGGCCAGTGGCTATGGCGGTACCTCGCCGACTTATGCCGGCACCAGCCGTCAGAAGAGCTGGGGCGTCTATGTCGGCGCCGAAGCCGACATTACCAAGGAGCTCACGCTTGGTGCGGCAGGCCGCTATGAACACTACGATTCGTTCGGCGGACGCTTCGTCTACAAGTTCAACGGCATCTACCACGTGACCGACGAAGTCGCGGTGCGCGCCACCGTTGGTTCGGGCTTCCACGCTCCGACCCCGGGCCAGAACAACGCTCAGGTGCTCACCACCAACTTCCTCGCCGGTCAGGCGGTACAGGTCGGCACTTTCCCGGTGACGAGCGCGGTAGCCCAGTACTATGGCGCGCAGAACCTGAAGCCGGAAAAGTCGACCAACTTCGGTTTCGGCTTCGTGTTCCAGCCAACCAGCGCGCTGACGCTGACGGTCGACGCCTACCAGATCAAGGTCACCGACCGCATCTTCATCTCGCGCTCGTTCGTGGTGGATGCGGCCGATGTCGTGGCGCAGCCTGAACTCGCCTCGGTGGGCGTGGGCGGCAACGTCCAGTTCTTCACCAACTCGCTCGATATCCGCACTCGCGGTGTCGACGTGGTGGGCAGCTACCGGACCGATCTCGGCGGCGGCAAGCTGAACCTGACGCTGGCATACAACTACAACAAGAACCGCGTTACCAAGTGGGACCCGGCCTCGATCAGCCTTGCACAGCGCGTCGATGCGCAGAACCTGGCACCGAAGCACCGCCTCAACCTCCAAGGCAACTGGTCGAGCGGCAACTTCTCGATCGGTGCTGCCGGTCGCTACTTCGGCCAATGGCGCGCCGAGACCGATTATCCGGGTCAGCAGTTCGGCGCGAAGGTCACGGCGGATCTGGACGTGAGCTACACGTTCATGGACAACTTCACGCTGACCGCGGGCGGCAACAACATCTTCGATACGCGGCCTGACCGGATCAAGCCGACGACCTCGAACCCGATCTACACGCTGACGGGCAGCACCGCCGACGGCCAGATCTATCCGCGTAACGGCGGTCCCTTCGGCTTCAACGGCGGCTTCTGGTACATCCGGGCCCGCGTGAAGTATTGATATCCGGCGCCTCCGTCCAAGCGGATGGGGCCTAACAGGATCGGGCGGGGAGGTTTCGGCTTCCCCGCCCTTTTCTTTTGGTCGGCCGGGGGGCAGAGGTGCGCAAGGAGACGACAAGACTCATGGCCCTGCGCAAGACTGCAATCACTGCCCTCGCGGCACTTTCCCTGATCAGCGGCGCCGTGCTGCCCGGCCCGCTGCTGGCGGCCTCGCAGGTTCCGGTGGGGGCAGAACATGGCATGGTCGTTTCCGCGCACCGGCTCGCCAGCGATGCCGGGGTGGAGGTGCTCAAGGAAGGCGGCAATGCCGTCGATGCGGCCATCGCGGTGGCTTATGCGCTGGCGGTGACTTTCCCCGAGGCGGGCAATATCGGCGGCGGCGGCTTCATGACCATCCGCTTGGCCGATGGCCGCCAAAGCTTCATCGATTTTCGCGAAACCGCGCCCGGGGCCGCCACGCCCACGATGTATCTGGACAAGGCGGGCAAGGTGATTCCGCTGCTTTCCACGCGCGGGCACAAGGCGGTCGGCGTGCCGGGCACCGTTGCGGGCCTTGAACTGGCGCGCGAAAAGTTTGCGGTCCTGCCGCGCGCGCGGCTGATGGCCCCGGCCATCAGCATGGCGCGCGATGGCTTCGCGCTGGATCAGGGTGATGCCACGTTCCTGGCCGAAGGGGCCGAGGACTTTGCCAAGGACGCAGCCAGCGCCGCCATCTTCCTGAAGGACGGCAAGCCATGGGAAAAGGGCCAGACGCTGGTGCAGACCGATCTTGGCCGGATGCTACAGCTCATCGCCGATCAGGGCGCCGACGCGTTCTACAAGGGCGAGATTGCCGCCAGGATCGCCGCGTCCAGCAAGGCCCATGGCGGCATCCTGACCAAGGCCGATTTCGCCGCCTACCGCGCTGTGGAACGCACCCCGCTCGAATGCGATTACCGGGGCTATCATGTGATTTCCGCCCCGCCGCCGAGCTCTGGCGGCGTGGTGGTGTGCGAGACGCTGAACATCCTCTCGGCCTGGCCGATGGGCGAGCTTGGCTGGCATTCGGCGCAGAACGTGCACTATCTCACCGAAGCGCTGCGCCGCGCCTATCATGATCGCAATGTCAATCTGGGCGATCCGGGCTTTGTGAAAGCCGATGTCGCCAAGCTGATTTCGCCCGGCTATGCAGCCCAGCTGCGCAGCGGGATCAGTGCGGACAAGGCCACACCTTCGATTTCGCTCGGCGTGCCGGGAGAGACCCGCGAGGGCGCCAGCACCACGCACTTTTCCATTGTCGATGCAGCCGGCAATGCCGTCTCGCTCACCTACACGCTCAACGACTGGTTCGGCGCGCGCGTGACGGCGGAGGGCACCGGCATCCTGCTCAACGATGAGATGGACGATTTCTCGTCCAAGCCGGGCGAGCCCAACATGTATGGCCTCGTCGAAGGCGTGAACAACGCCATCGTGCCGGGTAAGCGGCCCTTGTCCTCAATGGCGCCGACGATCGTCACCAAGGACGGCCAGCTCGTCATGGTCGTGGGCACCCCCGGCGGCAGCCATATCCCCACCGGCGTGCTGCAAGTCATGCTCAACGTGATCGACCACGGCATGACCGTGACCGAGGCGACTGATGCGGCGCGCATCCATGCGCAGTGGCTGCCCGATGCGATCTTCACCGAACCCCGCGCGCTGAGCGCAGAAACCCGCGCCGCGCTGGAGGCCAAGGGCCACAAGCTGGAGCCGATGGACTACTGGAACCAGATCGCCGTGATCCTTGTCGGCAGCCCGGCGCTGGGCAAGCCGCCGCACGGCAAGCTGCCTGTGGGCCGCGACCGGCTTTATGGTGCCATTGATCCGCGCCTCCCGGTGGGCAGCGTCGCCGGATACTGAGGTTGGCGGCATTCTCGCACCGCGCGGCGACCGAGGCCGATCTGCCCGCCCTGCGCGCGCTGATGACACGCGCGATCGAGGAACTTCAGCGCGATTTCCTGACGCCCGACCAAGTCGCGGCCAGCCACCAGATCATGGGGCTGGATACTCAGCTGGTGCAGGACCGGACCTACTTCATGATCCTAGCCGGGGATCAGCTTGTCGGCTGCGGCGGGTGGAGCTGGCGCGCCACGCTGTTTGGCGGGGACGACAGCATCGTGCCGCGGCAGCCGCTGCCGCTCGATCCCGCCACGGATGCCGCCCGCATCCGCGCGATGTATGTCGATCCCGCCCATGCCCGGCGCGGCATAGGCAAGCAGATCATGGCGCTGTGCGAGGACGCCGCGCGCGCCGCCGGATTCGCGCGGGTGGAGCTCATGGCCACCCTAGCCGGTCTGCCGCTATACCAGGCGTGCGGCTATGCCGAGATCGAGGCGGTCGAAGCCACCTCGCGCGAGGGGGTGATCGTGCCGATCATCCGCATGGGGAAGGTGCTGTAGGGTTCACGCCAGCAGGCCGGCCCATTCCGGATGGCGCTTGAAGGCGGCGGCGACATAGCTGCATTCAGGAACGATCTTCCAGCCCTGTGCCTGCGCATCGGCCACCATCGCCGCCACCAGCTTGCCCGCAATCCCGCGCCCGCCGATCTCAGCCGGAACCAGCGTGTGTTCCGCCGTCAGCACTTGGCCATTGCGTACATACGTCAGCCGCCCGAAGGCTGCGTTGTCAGCCACGCGGGCCTGATATTCGCCCTCGTTGCCCTGATCGATTTGAGTGATGACCGCTTCGTCCATGGCTCTTGCTTCTCCCGCAGCCCTTCCAACCGTGCGCTGCGCCCGCTAAGGCCACGCCCATGAAGTTTTTCTCCGACAATGCCGCGTCTGTCCACCCCCGCATCTGGCAGGCGATGCAGGCCGCCGATGCAGCAGATGCCGCCTATGATGGCGATGCGCTCTCGGCCAAGCTCGATGCGGCGTTTTCCGATCTCTTCGGCGCGCCGTGCACGGCGCTATGGGTGGCAACGGGGACTGCGGCCAATTGCCTGGCGCTGGCTGCCATGGTGCCGCCCCATGGCGGGCTCGTCTGCCACAAGGAAGCGCACATCGAGATGGACGAGGGCGGCGCGCCGGGCTTCTTCCTCCACGGGGCAAAGCTGCTGCTGGCCGAGGGCACGGGCGCCAAGCTCACGCCGGAGGGCTTGCGCGCGGTGCTCGATGCCATCCGTCCCGGCGTCCATCAGGTCCAGCCCCACGCGATCTCGATCACGCAGGCCACCGAATGCGGGCGGGTCTATGCCCCGGCCGAAGTGGCCGCCATCGGCGCACTGGCCAAGGCGCGCGGGCTTGGGCTGCATATGGATGGCGCGCGCTTTGCCAATGCGGCGGCGCATCTGGGGTGTCATCCGGCAGAGTTCACCGTGCGCGCGGGGGTTGATGCGCTCAGCTTCGGCTGTGTCAAAAACGGCGGGATGAGCGCGGAAGCCGTGGTCTTTTTCGCGCCCGATCTGGCCGATGTGGTCCGCTTCCGCCGCAAGCGCGCGGGGCATCTGCAATCGAAGGGCCGGTATCTGGCCGCGCAGATCCTCGCCATGATCGAGGGCGATCTATGGCTGGAAAACGCGCGCGCCGCCAATGCCGCCGCGCAGGAAATCGCCGCAGCCTGCGGCGGTCGGCTGCTCCAACCGGTGGAGGCGAACGAGGTGTTCGTCAGCCTTTCCCCCGCCGAACAGGCCGTGCTGCGGGCACAGGGCTTCGATTTCTATGATTGGCCGGTTTCTGACGATGCGCCCGCAGGCACCCTTGGCGCTGCCCGGCTAGTGACCGCGTGGAACAGCCCGCCGCAAGAAGTGGCCGCGCTTGCCCGCGCGCTTTCTGTCCTGTGAGCGGGGCGGACCGGCCGGGAGAGGCCCGGCTGCTGGATGTGCGCATTCTTGTGCCGTTCCTGCTGACCGCGGTGATCTGGGGCTCCACGTGGATCGCGATCAAGTATCAGCTGGGCGATGTGCCGCCGAGCTGGTCGGTCACCTGGCGGTTCACTGGCGGCGCGATCGGCATGTTCGCCTTTGCCGCGTTCCAGCGCCTGCCACTGGTGCTGGACCGGCGCGGGCTGATGGTGGCAGCGGTGATGGGCTGCAGCGTGTTCAGCCTCAACTTCCAGTTCATCTACCGCTCGGAGCAATATCTCACCTCCGGCCTCGTCGCGGTGCTATTTGCGCTGCTGCTGGTGCCCAACACGGTGCTGGCCCGCGTGTTTCTGGGCCAGCGGATCACGC
>JAIXYF010000389.1 GCA_027490345.1 Novosphingobium sp. | reverse complement strand
AGGCGAGTGCCCTTGAAGAACGGCGCGCGGGCCGTGAGCTTGGCCATTCGGCCCAGATCGACGAAACCGCGCAGATTGAACGTGGCCAGCGCGCCGAAATCCAGCGCGCTCGCGCCCGGCACGCCTGCGCCTTCAACCCGCGTCCCCGCAGCGTACGTTCCCGAAACGCGCAGGCCGAAGCCGCGATAGAACCCGCCGCCTTCGAGCGTGGCGCTGCGCCGCGCAATGCCCGCGCCCGAAAGCGCATCGCCGCCGAGCAGATCGAGCACGCGCCCGCCGGGCACGATCCGCGCAGTCTCATCCAGCTCCTGCGTATAAGCGAGGCTGAGGTTCCAGTGGCCCCGGCCATCGCCGCGCGGGCCGCGCCCGCCGCCGCCCCCTCCGCTGCCCCCTCCGCCGCCGCGTCCTGCAGCGCCGCCCGCGCCTGCGCCAGCACCTGCACCCGGCCGCGCGCCGCCGCGCATCCCGGCAAAGGCGCCGCGCCGGGCCGCCGGATCGGGTTTGCCAAATGCGCCGCCGAAATTGAGGCTGGCGCGCAGCCGCGATCCGGTGGTTTCGGCAAAGGTCACGGCGCGCTGATCCACGCTGACAATGCGGCCTGCCGCATCACGCGTAACGCGGTCGGGGAAGGCGGCCTCGACATCGGGGGTGAGCAGCGGGAACGCGTTCGTCGTATCCAGCGATCGGTTGCGGAAATATTCCACCAGCAGCGCGGACTCCTTGCCGATGGGCAAGTCCCAATTGGCCGAAAGCTTGATGTCGCGCTGGCGCTCCTTCTTCAGCGCCGGATTGCCCCCGGCGATGACCGTGGCCAGCACACTTTCGCCGCGCGTGAAATCAAACAGCGCGACGCCGGTGGTGATTGTCACCGGCGCGCCAAGGCTCGCAAGGCCCGGGGCTTTCTCGCTGGCAATCATGCTGGCGGCAAGAGTCAGCGTGCGGGTGGCGCCCCAGGTCAGCCCCGCGCCCCATGCGGCAAGACCGCCGAAATCGGAGAGCGTGTGCACCTCGGCATTGAGGTTGAGCGAGAGGTCGCCCAGCCCCGCGCCAAAGCCATCGCGGCGGCTGGTGATCGGCAGATCAAGGCTGAAGCCCGCCTGCGCATCGCCCCGCCGCAGCCGCGCGGGCGCGGCCAGCTGGCGCGAATCCGCCGAGCGCAGGCCCGACCAGGCGAACCCGGCTTTCACCGTCAGCGCCGCCTGCCCGCCCGGCAGGCTCAGAGGCGATCCGGTCATGGTGACCAGCGTGGCCGCGTTTTCGGTCTTGCTGCGCGCGATGCCTTGCGGCGCCGGAAGGATCGCGGCGGCTGGCAGCGTGCCGAAAGGGGAAAGCGCGCCCTGAGCAGCCAGCGCTTGCAGGCCGGAAAGATCGGCGCGCGCATCAATCGTGGTGGTCGTGGCAGTGTGGCTGGCGTCGGCCGTCCAGGCCAGCTGCCATGCCCCCACCGGCAGGTTCAGCGTGGCCCCGCCGGAAAAGGTATCGGCCACGGTGCGGCTGGCCAGTGGGGCGGGTAGCAGCGTGGTGCGCTGGGCGGCGGTGCCATCAGGCGCGGTGAGCACCGCGGTGTTGAGCCCGTTAAGGCTGCGGTTGTCATTGCGCTGGACCAGACCGTTGAGCGTGACCGAAGCGCCCGGTCCCAGCGATCTGGCCCAGGTGCCATTGATTACCGCGCTGCGCGCATCGGCCAGCAGCGTGCGGTAATCGCCTTGCTGCGGATCGGTGGACTTGGTCTGCGCGCCGCCGGTGGCCGGTTGCACGATCCCGCGCTCTGCCTCGGTCAGCGGTGTGCGCCGCTCCAGCGTGCCCGTCAGATTGAGGCGGCTGCCCTTCTCGATCCGGGTCAGCGTCATTTCCTGGCTGAGATCGGTAAAGCCGCCGCCGCCGGGCAGCTTCACCTCGGTTTCGCTGCCAAAGCTGCGGAACTTGTCCTTGAGGATAAAATTGACCACGCGGCTATCAGGGCGGAAGCCATATTTGAGCGCGACTTCCTCGGGCAGGACTTCGACGCGCAAAATCGCCTCGGGCGGGATTGAGCGGATCTCGCGGAAGCTGGCGATGCGCAGGCCATTGAGCAGCACGGCGGGGGCGCCATCGCCGCGCCCCCGCCCGCTGCCGGTCTGCGGGGCCAGCGCGGCCAGCAATGACTGGAGCGAACCTGCACCATAAGCCGCGATGTCCTCCTCGCCAAGCGTCACGATCGGCGGGACGGCAGTCTGCACCTCGCCCCGGATGCGCGTGGCGACGACGACGATATCGCCGTCCGCTTGGGGATTTTCGGGGGTTTCTTGGGTTTCGGACGCGCTTTCTGGCGGGGCCTGTGCTTCAGGCGCGGCCAGCGCCGGCAGCGGCATAAGGGCGAGCACCGCGAGTGCGGCGCGATGCGGCAGGTCCATCGCTCAAAAATCCTGTCGGCAGGCCGGGCATTTGCGCCCGGTACATGCTGTCTGCCCCCGCCTTGCTGCTACGGCGGTGCCCTGCCGGGAGACAATCACCCTTTGGTATCATTTTGTCGCAGCGCAGCAATTGGCTTCGCGCTTTCCTTTTCGCGTGCGAGTCGCTATGCGCCGCGCGCGAGGGCGCGATTGTGCGCCCGCAATGCGTGGCAACACGCAAATCACACACGCGTGGCATCACGCCCGGATAAAGGCAGACGACCCCGCCTATGGCGAAAGAAGAACTCCTCGAGATGCGCGGCCAGGTGGTCGAACTGCTGCCCAACGCGATGTTCCGCGTGAAGCTGGAGAACGATCACGAGATTCTGGGCCACACTGCCGGCAAGATGCGCAAAAACCGCATTCGCGTGCT
>JAIXYF010000172.1 GCA_027490345.1 Novosphingobium sp. | reverse complement strand
TCCGGCACCACCAATTTCAGCATTGCGCTGGTTTCTGCCGATGGTTTCGTGTCGCAAGCGGTGCCGCTGGCGCGCTATGCTCGCCCGCTTGCACCCGTGGGCCTCAGCTATGGCCCGATTATCATCGACAACCCGCAGCCCCGCCCTGGCGGGCCGAACCAGCCCGGCAACAGCGAACCCATCGAAACCTTTGGCAGCGGGCACCCGGTGCTTGAATCCGTGCGCATTCCGCTGGCCGCCTTCGGTTTGACCAAGGACGCGCAGGTGCGCGGCATGCGCATCACGTTCGACCGCAGCCCGATCGGCGCGATCTATCTGGGCAACGTGCGCTTCAGCCGGATGCTGGAGACGATGCCGGACAAGGACCCCGGTCCGATCTTCGGGCCGTTCGGTGCGGCGACAACTGGCGCAGCGCTGCCCTTGGGCGCGCCGCCCGCTGCCATCGCACCTGCGCCCGCCCCGGCGGCCCGGCTGATTTCCGGCGGGCGCGTGACCCGCATTATGCGCGAACGCCGCCCGGTGGTGACAGCCACGCAGGCGATCATGAGTGCGCGCATGAAGACGGCGCCTGTGTGGCCCGCACCGCGCCCGGTCGTGACGGTTGCTATCTCGGTGCCTGAAACGCTGGTGATCGGAGGTGCACTGCTGACGCTGCGCATCGGAGACCAGAGCTTCAAACTGGGCCAGCCCGTTTCGGTGCCGACCCAGGGACTGAAGGCCGCTCGGTTCATCTTGCGCCCCGAAGCGTTCGACGCCCTGCCGCAAGGCGCAGCAATGGTGCTGGAAAACGGTACCCAGCGCTTCGATCTTGGCGCGCTCGACAAATCGATGCTGGACCGCAGCCCGCCGCGCTGAGCCATCAGGTGCGGCGCAGCACCATCACGGTGTTGGCGTGCATCGGCAACGGGCCATAAACGAGCCGGACCAACAGGTCTGCCGCGCTGCGCACAAGATCCTGCAGCTTGCGCGCGGCGCGGCCGGGCAGGCCGCCAGCATATGGACGGAACGGGCGGCCCGCAAACATCACCTCGAGCGCGAGGCCGCGGGCCATCTGCTCGACTATCGGGGCCGACAGCACCGAGACATGGGTGTGATCGCCATACTGGATCGGCAGGGACAGCGGGCTTTGCCCGTTGGGAAAGCGCAGGAACAGCAGCCCGCCCGGTTCCAGCAGGCGGGCGGCGGCGGCCAGCAGCGCGGCGTTCTGTTCACGCGTGAGGTGCTCCATCACATCAATCGCGGCGAGCACGCGCAGGCGGCCCGGCAGCACCGCCTGCCACGAGCTGAATTCGAGCGGGAGCAGCCCGACTCCGGAGGCCACCGCCTTGTCACGCGCGGCGGCCTGCACTTCGGAGCCGAACACCCGCGCGCCGCGCGCTGCGGCCCAGCCCAAAAAATTGCCGTTGCCAAAGCCCACTTCGGCAACCAGCGCGCCCGAGCCGACCGCATGGCGCAGATAGTGTTCGAAGAACTGCACATCCGTGCGCGAAGGTTGCATGAAGGGGGCTTCGTGCCAGCCCTTCAGCTCCTGATAATGAAGATACCCGTCTTCCATAGCCTGCTCCGCCTGGCTGCCATGCCGGACAGATCAAGCCGTTTGCGCAGCGCGGGGCAATCACAGTCGGCCCCGAAATGGAGCGACAGGCACCTGGATTGCACGCCATTTCGGGCTAGCCAGCCTTATGTGTTCCTTTTATGTTCTCACTATGAAACACTCCGATTCGACCGTTCATGGGCGCGGCGCGCAGTCTGCGGGCGTGCCCGTGCGCTTTGGCCTGCCCACGCGTGAAGCGGATGGGGAATGGCTCGACGCGGCCGGGCTGGTGGACGGGCCGGGACCGAAACTGCGCACCACGGTGACCGAGGAGTTTCCGAAAACGGCGATGGCGCGCAATACATCGCCTGACATTCCCTTCGACCGTTCGCTCAATCCCTATCGCGGCTGCGAACATGGCTGCATCTATTGCTATGCGCGGCCAACGCATGCCTGGCATGATCTTTCACCCGGGCTCGATTTCGAAACGAAGCTGTTTGCCAAGCCTGCCGCTCCGGCGTTGCTGCGCCGCGCCTTTGCCGCGCGGGGATACCGCCCTGCCCCGCTGGCGCTGGGCACCAATACCGATCCCTATCAGCCGATAGAAGCGCGCTACCGGATCACGCGCGCTGTGCTGGAAGTGTGCCTTGAAGTGGGGCATCCGGTCACGATCACCACCAAATCGGCGCGGGTGCTGGATGATCTTGATCTGCTGCGCGCGTTGGCGCAGCGCGGGCTGACCGCCGTTTCCATCTCGGTGACGAGCCTCGATCCCCGGCTATCGGGCATTCTGGAGCCGCGCGCCTCTGCTCCGGCCAAGCGCCTCGCGGCGCTGGAAACGCTGGCAAAGGCAGGTGTGCACACCAATGTCTCGGTCTCCCCGATCATCCCGGCGATCACTGACAGCTTCATCGAGGCCACGCTGATGGAAGCCGGCGCGCGCGGAGTCGCCTCGGCCAGCTGGATCATGCTGCGCCTGCCGCACGAGGTCGCGCCGCTGTTTCGCGAATGGCTGGAAGTCCATTTCCCGGACCGCGCGGCGAAGGTCATGGGAATCGTCCAGTCCATCCGCGGCGGCAAGGACAACGACACGCGCTTCTTCAGCCGGATGAAGCCCACCGGAGTCTGGGCCGATCTGGTGCGCACGCGCTTCCGGCTGGGGCTGAAGCGGGCGGGAATCCCGCAGGCGAAGCCGCTGCTGGATTGCAGCCAGTTCCGCCCGCCGGAGCGCGATGGGCAGTTGGCGCTGTTCTAGACGCGTTTGCGGCCAAAGCCCCCGCCGGCGCCCCCGCCCATTGGGCGCGGGGCGATCGGGGCGGGAGGCGGCATTTCTGGGCGCGGCGATGGCGGCACGGACCGCTCCCGCACCGGCCTGCCCGCATCCACCGGCCTGCCTGCCTGCCCAGGCTTGGCCTCGACCACGCCCATCAGCCGCTTGAGCTGTTCGGGCGCGAAGATCGACAGAGCAAATAGCACCAGAAGAAACAGCGGTATGACGATGACACCGACGTCGCGCGGACCTTCGGCTCGGCGCGTGCCCGCCTCGGCGGCCAGATCTTCCTCGGGCGTGCTGCGCGACCAAGCATTGCGCTTCTCCGGGCGTGTGCTGGTTGCTGAAAATGTGCCGGGGCGCTGCGCTGCGCTGCACTTGCCATCTGGATAAGATGGGCCTTCACACATTGTGCCGCTTATGTTGACCTTCGCGAAAAGGTGCGCCATTTCGACCGGGCTGAACGTATTCGCAAACTTGGCGGGATCGTTGTCCGTCGGCCAGTGGAACACCAGCAGAAACGCAGTGACCGAGACCACCGGAATGAGCATCCGGGGGGTAAGGCCCAGCGCATTGCGCTGATCCGAGACGCGCCATTCGTACCATGCGAAGGTAGCCTCATTCCAACGGCGAAAAGCAGGCGGATCGGTGAAGCGCAGCAATTGCAGCTCCAGCGTGGGCGTGGGCGGCTGTTCGAGCGGGCGACCTTCCTCGTCGCAGGGATATTCCTGTGGGCTGACTGAGCTGGGCCGAACACCAAAGCGCGGGCGCACCATGGCCGGGCCGCGCGTATCCTTGCGCTGGCGGCCGGGGACCATCATCTCGCGGCCCAGCGCCGTGATCGCGGCGATGCGGTCTGCAACCGGCGGGTGCGTGCCGCCTTCGTGATCGGATGGCCCATCAAACAGCAGCGCTTCCACCCGGCGGCTGCCATCGAACTTGCCCCGGCCGCGGATCTTGCCCAGCGCGCTGACCAGCGCCTCGGGGAAGTGCGTCATCCGCACCGCTTCGCCATCGGCGATGTGATCCCGGCTCAGCTTGATATCGCGCTGCGCGGCAAAGGCCATGCGCATCGCCAGCATGGTGGCCGCGCTGCCTGCGATAAGGATCGGCAGGAATGGCGGCAGGAACAGCGGGATGATCATCTGCCGCCAGTCTTCGATCCGCAGCGGATTGTTGACCTGCAGCGCAACAGCCGTGCGCATCAAGGCATGGTTGGCGGAAAGGATCCGGGTGTCGCCATTGCGGATGTGCGAGGCCTCGTGCGCGAGGACAGCGGCCAATTCATCGTCGTCGAGCTGTTCGAGCAGGCCCCGCGTGACCGCGATCAGCCCGCGCGCCGGGCCCTCGCCGACCGTCAGGGCGTTGAGCGCATCGACCTCGATCACCCCGAAGCGCGGCGCGCGCACGCCAAGAGCGGTGCACTGTTCCTCGGCAATGGCAACGAAGCGGGGCTCGTCGGCGCGGGTCACATCGCGGATATCGAGCGCGGCGCGCACGGCATCGGCATGGCCGCGATAGATAAACCAGAAGACCAGGGCGCTGATCAGCCCAAGCGGCACGGCATAGCGCAGCTTATAACCGATGGGGTCCGACAGGATGGTGTGTGCCGGATCGAAGATCAGCAGCGGAACGGTGAGCGCAAAGGCCCCGATCAACTGGAAGGCCGCGATATAGCAGATGATGTAGCGCTTAAGGCGGCGCTGATTCTGCGCCGCGTGCGTGACATATCCCAGCGGCTTGCTATCCCGCGCCATCGATCCTGCCCCCCGCTCGGTCAGAACGCGATCTGGGCGGTTTCTTCGTAGGCGCTGCGCCGTTCGCCGAGCGAGAATTTTTCGCGCAGCGGCAAGCGGCTGATGGATGCGATCACGTTGCCGGGAAACGCGCGGGCCACCCCGTTCAGTTCCTCGACCGCAAGGTTGTAGAACTTGCGCGCGGCGGTGATGCGGTCTTCGATGCGGACCAGATCGGCGCGCAGCGTGGCAAAATGGCTGCCGGATTCCAGCTCGGGGAAGTTTTCGCCCAGCGAGACGAGATTTTGCAGAAACGCGGCGTTCTGCTGGCCGATCATCGCCCCCTCACCCAGCGCGGCAATCGCCTCAACCCGCGAGGAGAGCACATCGCGGATCACGTCATGCTCCTTGGCGGCAAAGGCGCGGACGACTTCGACAAGGTTGCCAACCAGCGTCTTGCGCTCCAGCAGCAGCGCATCGACATCGCCGAACGCGGCGTCAGCGCGCTCATCCAGCTGGCCGATCAGTTCATGCTGCGCGCGGATCTTGAGCGCGAGCCAGAGCAGCGCGCCCAGCACGAGCCACAGCCACCACAGATCGAGCATGGTGTTGACCGATCGCACCGCGCGGCCCCACAGGTCGATGGCTTGCCAGAAGGTTTGCGTATCGGAAGCTTGCATGATCGGGGCCCGCTGCTTGATGAACTAGGCGGAATTACCCGGTGCGTGGTTTAGATTCTGCTAAACGGACCTATCAGGAAATGGACCGCTTCGGTGCAAACCG
>JAIXYF010000350.1 GCA_027490345.1 Novosphingobium sp. | reverse complement strand
CCCTGGCGCTGCCCCGCCCCGCAGGCCCGCAGAAAACCGACGGCGTGATTGCCCTGACCGGTGCCAGCGGGCGTATCCCCCGCGCCCTCGACGTGGTGCGCGCCGGGCAGGCCCGCAAGCTGCTGGTGGCAGGGGTCGCCAGCGAAGTGAAACCGGGCGAATTTGCCGCGGAATACAAGGTTTCGCCCGAGCTCATGGCCTGCTGCGTGACACTTGGCTTTGAATCGATCGACACGCGTTCCAACGGGCTGGAGGCCGCGCGCTGGATCGCGGCGGAGCATCTCACGTCGGTGCGGCTCGTCACCACCGACTGGCACATGCGCCGCGCCGTGTTCGATCTGGCGATGGCCGCGCCCGGCGATGTTGCCATTCTGCCCGATGCTGTGCCTTCGCGCCCGAGCATGAAAACGCTGTTCATCGAATACAACAAGCTGATCGCCCGCGCGCTGGCGTGGCTGGCCGGATGGTAAATCAGCCGGTGTCAGACCCAGTGACGGACTCAGTCAAGGACAGCGCCCAGCAGACAGATCACCCGCGCGAAGCCGGGCCGCGCCCTGGCGAGATCGTGCGCAGTCTGGCGTTCTATGCCGCGTTCTATGGCGCCACCGTGGTGCTGTTATTCGTGGCTGTCGGCGCGATGGCGCTGGGAGGTGATCGCTACAAGGGCGTGGTGCGCATCTGGTCGACATGGCACCGGGCCTGCGCACGGGTCTTGCTGGGCATCACGGCTGATACCGGCCCCTTCGCGGCGCAGGGCGGCGTGCTCTATGCGATCAAGCACGAATCCTTCTTCGAGGCGATCGAGCTGCCGCACCTGTTTCCCGAGCCTGCCATCTTCGCCAAGGAGCAGCTGCTGCGCATCCCGATCTGGGGCGCAATCGGGACGCGCTATGGCCTGATCGCGGTGGACCGCGCACGCGGCGCCAGCGCCTTGCGCGCGATGCTGGCCGAAGCCCGGCGCTGGACCGCCGATGGCCGCCCGCTGGTGATCTTTCCCGAAGGCACGCGCGTACGTCATGGCACGCAGCCTGCCCTGCAGGCAGGCTTTGCCGGGCTTTACAAGATGCTGGGCCTGCCGGTCATCCCGGTCGCAGTCGATAGCGGTCCGCTGTACCACCACCTCTGGAAGCGTTCCGGCACGATCCGCTACCGCTTTGGCGAGGTCATTCCCCCCGGCCTCCCCCGTTATGAAATGGAAGCGCGCGTGCATACGGCGATCAATGCCCTGAATGCCATCCACGCCGGATCACCCAGCGCGTGAGCCTGAATGATGATCGCATCGATGAACGCCACACTGAGGCTGACGCCCGTTCGTGGCGCGAAGTGCTGGGCCCCGGCCTCGTCACCGGCGCGGCAGACGATGACCCCAGCGGGATCGGCACTTATAGCCAGGTCGGTGCGCAGTTTGGCTATAGCCTCGCGTGGATCATGGTGTTCAGCTATCCGCTGCTGGTGGCAACCCAGCTGATCTGTGCCCGGATTGGCGCGGTGACGGGGCACGGCATCGCCTACAACCTGAAGCAGCACTATCCGCGCCCGGTGCTGTGGCTGGCGGTCATGCTGCTGCTGGTGGCCAACACGATCAACCTCGGCTCCGACCTTGGCGCAATGGCCGCCGCGCTGAACCTGCTGCTGCCGGGGCCAACGATGCTCTATGTCGCGCTGTTTGGCTGCATTTCGGTGCTGCTCGAAGTGTTCGTGGCCTATGCGCTCTATACCCGGATTCTGAAATGGTCTGCGCTTTCGCTGCTGGCCTATATTCTTGTGCCCTTCGTGGCAGAGCTTTCGCCCAGCGCCGTGCTGCGCGGCGTGCTGGTGCCCGAATTTGGCTTCGACCGGCAGACCGCGATGGCCGTGATCGCGGCATTGGGGACCACGATCAGCCCTTATCTGTTTTTCTGGCAGGCTGGGCAGGAAGTGGAAGAGCAGCACCGCCTGCATCAGCACCCGCTGGGCGTATTCCCGCGTGCGGCGGGGCCGGGGCTGGCGCGGATGCGCACTGATACGCTGGTAGGCATGGGGGTGACGAGCGTGACCGCGCTGTCCATCGTGATCGCCACGGCGGCCACGCTCCACGCGGGCGGGATCCATGAAATCGCCTCTGCCGATGCCGCCGCCAGCGCGCTGCGCCCGATTGCGGGCGATCTCAGCTTCCTGCTGTTTGCTGTGGGCATCATCGGCATCGGCCTGCTGGCGGTGCCGGTGCTGGCGGGCTCTGCAGCCTATGCCCTTTCCGAAACCTTCGGCTGGACCGAGGGGCTGGACCACAAACCGCGCGAGGCCAAGGCGTTCTATGGCGCGATCGTCGTCGCGGTGCTGGGCGGGGTTGCGCTTAATCTGATTGGCATCGATCCGATGCAGGCGCTCTACTGGACGGCGGTGATCAACGGCCTGCTTGCCCCGCCGCTGATGGTGATGACCATGCTGGCCGCCAGCAATCCCAGAGTGATGGGCCGGCTGACGCTGCCGCCGCTGCTGAAAATCGGCGGCTGGACGGCAACGGCGGTGATGATTCTCGTCTCGGCGATGTTCCTGCTGAGCTAGGTATAGGTTGTTCGCCTGACCGAACCAGCAATCAGGTATGGCTGCGGCCGAAATCGGGCCGCGCATCATCCTGCCCCATCTCGATGATCGAGCGGCGGACGGCGCGGGTGCGGGTGAAGGTGTCAAACAGCGTCGCCCCGTCACCCTTGCGGATCGCCTTCTGCAGTTCGGTCAAGTCCTCGCTGAAGCGCTGGAGCATTTCGAGAACGGCTTCGCGGTTGCTCAGGAACACGT
Organism: Novosphingobium sp.; assembly: GCA_027490345.1. Taxonomy (GTDB): domain Bacteria; phylum Pseudomonadota; class Alphaproteobacteria; order Sphingomonadales; family Sphingomonadaceae; genus Novosphingobium. Next base: position 5,849 of record JAIXYF010000350.1, on the reverse strand, counting down.
CGCGCCACATCGTGGGATCGGATGCGGCGATGCGGGTGAAATCACGAAAGCCGCCAGCCGAATACTTGATGACCTCGGTCTGCGTCACTTCCTCAAGATCGGATGCGGTCCCCACGATGGTATAGGCAATGAGGTGCGGCAAGTGGCTGGTGATGGCCAGCACGCGGTCGTGATGCTCCGCGTCCATCACTTCGACCCGCGCACCAAGCGTTTCCCAGAAAGCGGTGATCCGCGCCACTTCGCCTTCATCGGCCCCGGCGGGCGGCGTTACAATGCACCAGCGGCCCTTGAACAGCGCGGCAAATCCGGCATCCGGGCCGCTCTGTTCGGTGCCGGCCACGGGGTGTGCCGGGATGACGGACACGCCCGGCAGCACCTCGGCCAGCGCCCGCGCCACGCTGGCCTTGCTGGAGCCCACGTCGGTCACGATCACGCCGGGCGCGAGATGGGGGGCAATTGCTGCGCCCGCCGCTGCCATCGCGCCAACGGGCACGCACAGCACCACCAGATCGGCCCCGGCCACGGCTTCGGATACGCTCTCGGGCACGAAGTTGGCCAGCCCGATCTCCCGCGCGCGGGCGCGCACAGCGGGATCTGCATCAAAGCCCGTGGTCATCGCATCGGGCAGCTGCGCATGAACCGCGCGCGTGACTGAGCCGCCCAGCAAGCCCAGCCCGATGACGGCGATGCGCGCAAACGGTGCGGGCGCGCTCATGGAGCTGTTGCGGCCATCTGGCTCAGCACGGCCGCCACCCTGTCCATCTCGGCGGCGGTGCCAATGGTGATACGCAGGCACTGCGGCAGCCCCTGACCCGGCAGCCAGCGTGTGATGAAACCGTGGTCCATCAGCCCCTTGTAGGCCGCTTCTGCCGTGAGAGCGCCGGAAAATTCGATCAGCACGAAGTTTGCCTCGCTCGGTAGCGGACGCAGCCCGTGATTGCCAAGCGCGGTGAGCGCGGCGACGAAGCGCGCACGTTCAGTGCAATTGTGCGTGCGCGAGGCGGCAACAAACGCCTGATCGTCCAGCGCCGCCAGCGCTGCAGCCTGCGCGGTCAGCGTCACGTTGAACGGACCGCGGATGCGATTGAGCATGTCGATCAGCGCAGGCGCCCCGGTGGCCCAGCCGACCCGTTCGCCCGCAAGGCCATAGATCTTGGAAAACGTGCGCGTGACGAGCACGTTTTGTGCGGCCAGCGCCAGCGCCATTGCGCCATCATCCGCATCGGCCTCGACATATTCGGCATAAGCCTGATCGACCACCAGCAGCACATCGGCGGGCAGACCGGCATGAAGCCGCGCCAGTTCGGCGCGGGGCAGATAGCTACCGGTGGGATTGTTCGGATTGGCCAGAAACACCACCCGCGTGCGGGGGCTGAGGCAGGCCAGCAACCCATCGACATCGGCAGCAAAATCGCGGTCCGCCGCCACCACCGGGTCCGCCCCGCAGCGGCGGGCAGCGATTTCATAAACCGAGAAGCCATAGCGCTGATAGAGCACTTCATCGCCCGGCCCGGCAAAGGCCTGCGCAGCAAGGTTGAGCAGCTCATCAGAACCGGTGCCCATCACGATCCGCGCCGGGTCGATGCCATGGAGCGCGCCCAGGGCCGCGCGCAGGGCATGGCTTTCGGGATCAGGATAGCGCGCGGGATCGCGTGCGCCGTCCCCGCTGTACGCTCCACCGCCAATGCGCGCGGCGCGCGCCAGCGGGCTGGTGCCCAGCGGATTTTCATTGGCCGAAAGCTTGATCAGCGCCTGCCCATCCGTGCCGGTGGATTTGCCGGGAACATAAGGATGGATCGCAGCGATCCACGGCTTGGGCACGGGATGGCTGGCGGCGGAGGTGGCTGATGTTTCGGACATGATGCGCAGGCCTTAGCGCCCTTGCCGCCGCAAGGAAACCGTCTCGCCGGGCGATCATCCCTCTGTGCGGAGGACTGCTATCCCCATGTCCGGAGGACTGCTATCCCTCGGTGCGGAGCACTGCGCCTTTCCAGTCGCTCGCCATCGCGAAGGCCGGCATCGAGGCTTTGCGATCATCGTTCCCGCCGATCAGATGCGGACCGACCGGCTGGAAACCGTCACCGCCCTTGGGGCTTTGCGGCAGGCCCGCAGCGGCCAGCTGATAAGGCGAGGCACGGTGGCGTGTGCACAGGCCGCCATTGCCATCGGGCACCAACGCATGTTCGAACTCCAGCCCCTGCTGGCGCTTGCGCGAGCGGCGCACGCGGGCCACCGCCAGCTGGCCTTCGCCCAGATCGACTACGAACTCGGTGCCAAGCGGCACATCAACGAGACCTTCGATCAGCGCGCCCGACACCGAAAGGTTTCGCAGCACGACCGGATAATAGTGGTTATCGTGGATCACCCCGACCCGGCGGAACATCGCCTGCCGATCATGCCGCTGGAACGCCGGACCCATGGGCTCGATGGTCCAATCGCCATCATTGAGCTTCTGGACAAATTCATCGTTGGGAATGGGCTGGCTATAGATATAGCCCTGCACCAGCGTGACGTTGAGGCTTTTCATCAGATCGAACTGATCGAAGCTCTCCACGCCTTCCGCCGTCGTGTCCATCTCCAGCGCCTGTGCCAGCGCGACGATGGCCGCAATGATCGCGCGGTTGCGCGAACCGGCTTCCGTAGCACCGCGCACGAACGACTGATCGATCTTGATCTTGTCGAACGGCGCAGACTTCAGATAGCCGAGCGAGGAATAGCCGGTGCCGAAATCATCGAGAGCGAGGCGCACGCCCAGCCCCTTGAGCGCCTTGAACCGGTCATTGGTCGCGCCGCCTTCCTGCAGGAACACGCTTTCGGTGATTTCGAGTTCGAGCAGTTCGGGATCGAGCCCGGAATTGGCGAGCGCACTGGCGACAAGCGCCGGAAATCCATCATCGGCAAACTGGACGGGCGAGACGTTGACTGCCACCCGAAGACCGCCGGGCCACGCCGCCGCTTCGGTGCAAGCGCGCCGCAGAACCCATTCGCCGATGCCCTTGATGAGGTTCGATTCCTCCGCAATCGGGATGAACCGCGCCGGGCTGACCGAGCCGTGCTCGGGATGGTTCCAGCGCACCAGTGCCTCCACCCCGACGACGTGGTTGTCCATGGCGCGCACGACTGGCTGGTAGTGGATCTGCAACTCATTGCGCTGCAAGGCGTCGTGAAGGTCTTCCTCCAGCAGGCGGCGATCGGCCGCAGCCTTGAGCAAGTCTGCGCTGAAGAAGCGGAACCGCCCGCGCCCGCCGCCCTTGGCCGCATAGAGCGCAAGATCGGCATTGCGGACCAGCGAGTCGCTATCATCCCCGTCGAACGGCGAGACCGCAACACCGACCGAGGCGCCGATCAGGCAGCGGCTGCCATCGATGGTATAGGGCTGCGAGATGCTGGTGATGATGCTGGTGGCGATATCGCCCAGCACGCCGCGATCATCAGTGCCCGGCATGATAACCTGGAACTCATCACCGCCAAGGCGGCTGACCTTTTCCTTGTCGCCCACCACGCGCACAAGCCGCGCCGCGACCTGCTTGAGCAGGGCATCGCCAGCGGCATGGCCCAGCGTATCGTTGACCTGCTTGAAGCGGTCGAGATCGATCAGCATGATCGCGCAAGGGCTGTTCTGCTGCGAGGACACGGTGAGCGTGCGTTCGAGCAACTGCGACATGCGGCGCCGGTTGAGCAGCCCGGTCAGCGCATCATGCATCGCCATGTGCGAGCTTTCCTCGGCCGAGCGCCGCTCGCCGGTGATATCCTCGCAGTGGCCGCGAAAACCGGCAAACTCGCCGCGCACCATGACGGGTTCGCCCGAGATCGACCACCACAGTGTTTCGCCATCGGCGCGTTCGCTGCGCACGGTGATCTTCTCGAACCGGCCCTTGCGCGCAAAGGCAAAGGGCAAAGTACGTTCACCCTCGCTTTCGCTGCCAGTCTTCATGAACAGTTCGAGGAAAACCTGATTCAGCGCCGATCCTTGCTCTGCCAGCAGGGCATGAGCACCGGGCGAGAGGTAGGTGACGCGGCCTTCCGCATCAGTGGACCAGAAGAAGCCGAGGCCAAGGTCTTCATAGGTGTGACACAGCGCGGCCGCTTCACTTTCGGACGTGCGCGGCAACGGTGCCTCGGCGGCCCCGCGTCCGAATACTTCACGTGCCTTGCGCAGCACCACCTACACGTCCCCCAGAAGGCCAAACGGACAACTTGATGGAGGTACATAGCGTCATCGCGTTGTAAGAAGGTTAACGGTTGGCGCAACCCGCTCCGGCCAGCAGAACCGGCCCTGAACACGTCTCTTCAGGCCGCTGAATCACGAACGCAAAAAAGGGCCGGAAGCGCGTGATGCACTTCCGGCCTTAGTATGTTCGCAGGAGGAACATGGTCTGGCGGGGCCCCATTGAACTGGTGGGGTGGGCTAGAGGGAGAGGATCTCGCCCCCCTGGCCCCGCCAAGCTGGTAAAATCGATCAGTAGTTGTAGGCGCGCTCGCCGTGTTCGTTGATGTCGAGCCCTTCGCGCTCGCCTTCTTCGCTGATGCGCAGGCCGATGGTCTTGTCGACGATGAAGAACAGGATCGCCGAACCCACGCCTGAGAAAACCAGCGTGAACAGCACGGCCTTGATCTGGGTCATGACTTGCGTAGCGATGCTATACTTCGAGGCATCAAACACGGCCGGGAACACGGTGTAATCGAACACGCCCTGACCGCCGAGCGACGGGGCCGCGACGATGCCGGTGGCAATTGCCCCGACAATGCCGCCCACGCCGTGGACGCCGAACACGTCGAGCGAGTCGTCGTACTTGAGCTTGTTCTTCACCGTGCTGACGAAGAAGTAGCAGATCGGCGAGACAACAAGGCCAAGGATGATCGAGGTCATCGGAGCACCCACGCCCGAAGCCGGGGTGATGGCAACAAGACCCGCAACCGCGCCGGTGACCGCACCGAGCATCGAAGGCTTGCCGTGGTGCAGCTGCTCGACAAGCGTCCAAGACACAGCCGCTGCAGCGGTGGCGACGAAGGTGTTGATGAAAGCGACGGCGGTCACACCATTAGCTTCGAGGTTGGAGCCCGCGTTGAAGCCGAACCAGCCCACCCACAGCAGCGAGGCGCCGATCATGGTCATGGTCAGCGAGTGCGGGGGCATGGCTTCCTTGCCGTAGCCTGCGCGCTTGCCGATCATGATGCAGCCGACAAGGCCCGCGATCCCGGCATTGATGTGGACGACTGTGCCGCCAGCGAAATCGAGCGCACCCCAGCCCCAGAGCAGGCCAGCGTCGGCCGGCGCATCGGCGAGGAAGTCTGGGCCAGCCCAATACCACACCATGTGCGCCATCGGGAAATAGATCGCGGTGAGCCACAGCACGGTGAACAGCATGAGCGCGCTGAATTTCACGCGTTCCGCAAATGCACCCACGATCAGGGCCGGAGTGATGCAGGCAAACGTCATCTGGAAGATGACGAAGGTATATTCCGGAATGTAGACGTTGTTCGAGAAGGTTGCTGCATACGTGGTGGCATCGACGCCCTGCAGGAACATCTTCGAAAAGCCGCCGATGAACGGGCCACCACTGGTGAAGGCCATCGAATAGCCCCAGCTGACCCAGCACAGCGCCGCAACCGAAACGATCATGAACACCTGCATCAGCACCGAAAGCATGTTCTTGGTACGCACAAGGCCGCCATAGAACAGCGCCAGGCCCGGAATGCTCATCATCAGCACCAGCACGGACGACATCAGCATCCAGGTGGTGTCACCCTTGTTGGCCATGGTGGCCTGGGTCGCCACATCGGGCGCCTTGATCATGGCCGCCTGTGCGAATGCGGTGGAAGCGGCGCCGAGCATCATGCCCGCACCT
>JAIXYF010000099.1 GCA_027490345.1 Novosphingobium sp. | reverse complement strand
CTGTGCTGCCATCAGCCATCATCCGCGATCGCCACGGCGGCGATGCCATGGCGCGGCAGATGTCCACCATCACGGTGATCTTCATGATGGTGCCGATGGTGGCGCCCAGCATCGGCCTTGCCGTGCTGATGGTCGCGGGCTGGCGCTGGATCTTCGGCCTGCTCGCGCTGATGGGCGTGATCGTGGGCCTGTGGGTGGGCCTGCGGCTGGAAGAAACGCTCGATCCTGCCAATCGCCAGCCGATCCGCCCCGGCGCGATTGCCAGCAACATGATCACGGCCGCCGCCGAACGCTCGTCATTCGGCTATGTCGTGGGCGGGGGGCTGATCCTTGGCGCATTGTTCGGCTATGTGAACTGCGCGCAGCAATTGGTGGGCGAACACTTCGGCGCGGGCGACTGGTTCCCGCTCATTTTCGGGGCCACCGCGCTGTGCATGGCATTTGCCAGCTTCTTCAATTCGCGCATCGTCGAACGCTTCGGCGCGCGGCGGGTGTCGCACACGGCCGTGCTGGTCTCGCTCGCGCTCAGCGGGCTTCAGGTGTGGCTCGCCAGCCGCCCGTCCGAAGCTCTGATCGAATTCATGCCGGTGATCGCGCTCAATATCTGCATGGTCGGCTTCATCGGCGCCAATTTCAGCTCGATCGCGCTCCAGCCTTTTGCGCACATGGCGGGCGCGGCGAGCTCGGTTCAGGCGTTCCTGCGCATGGTGATCGGCTCCGGCCTCGGCATGGTCATCGGCCTTGCTTATGATGGCACCGCGCTGCCGCTGGCGCTGGCGTTCTTCGGCTGCGGGCTGGGCGGGCTGCTGCTCGTGTTGTGGAGCGAGCACGGCGCGCTGTTTCGCCGCATCAATCCGCGCGGCACGCTGCGCGAGGTGCCCTTACCCGATACCCACTGCTGACGAGGCAGCCAGCTTTTCAGTATTTTGGCCGGCATAGACCCGCAGCGCCACATGCGCGGGCTCGGGCCGACCAAAGTGATAGCCCTGCATCAGATGAATGCCCAGCGCCCGCGCGGCCTCGGCTTGTGCCTCGCTTTCCACGCCTTCGATCGAACAGCCCATGTCCAGCTGCCACGCCAGCGCCACGATCATGCCTGTCACCGCGCGTGCGCCAGGGTCAGTCGCCAGCGCGCCGACCAGTTCGCGATCAAGTTTGATCCGGTCCAGCGGCAGATCGCGCAGCTGCGAAAGGCTTGACCAGCCCGCACCGAAATCATCCAGCGCAATGCGGAAACCCAGCTCGCGGAACGCCAAGAGCTGCGCCGCCGCGCGCTTGGGATCAAGCTGCAGCGCGCGCTCGGTCACTTCCAGCATCACCGATGCCGGGCTCGCCCCCGCCTCGGCCACGATCCCGGCAATCGTCTCGGGCAGCCCTTCGCGCACCACATCGCGCGCGGCCAGATTGATCGAAACCTCCAACCCCGTCTCCCAGGGGCGGCATTCCGCCAGCGTGCGGGCCAGCACCAGCCGGGTCAGTTCGCCGGTGCGCCCGGTGGCCTCGGCAATGGCGAGAAACTCGCCAGGAGATTGCCATTCCACCCCATAGGGAGACCAGCGCGCCAGTGCCTCCATCCCCACGATCCGGCCATCGCGGCAATCGAAGATCGGCTGGTAAAGCAGCCGCAGCCGCTCTTCCAGCGCGCAAGCGTTGAACTGGCGCATCGCCGTGCTGCGCTGCTGCAACGCGACTTCGTCCTCCGGCCCGAACGCCACGATCGCGCCGTCGCCCAGATTCTTGGCCTTGTAGAGCGCAGCATCGGCCCGCTCCAGACAAGTCGAGGCGGCAGCGCCCTGCACCCGGTGCAGCCCGATCGAACCACACAGCCTGAGCGTCGCGCCATTGAAGGCAATCGGCTCGCGGATCGCCTTTGAAAGCGCGCGGGCTGCGCTCATCACGCTGTCGGCGGAAGAGGTGCTCTCGAACAGGATGGCAAACTCGTCGCCGCCCAGCCGGCCATGCGCGGCCACGCCTGCAATCTGCCCGATCCGCTGGTTCACTGCGCGCAGCACATGATCGCCCGCCGCGTGGCCATAGGTATCGTTGACGTGCTTGAACCCGTCGAGATCGAACAGCGCGAGCCAGGGCCGGCTGGCATCGTCCGGCGCAGCCAGATGCTCTTCCAGACAAGCGAGGATCGCGCGCCGGTTGCGCCCGCCGGTGAGGTGATCCACCGTTGCCTGCCGGTAATGCGCGCTGGCGAGTTCAGCGGTCTGCTGCTCGCGCCGTTCCAGCAGCTGGCGCGATAGCTCCAGCCGCACGAAATCGCGGTGCTGGACCTGAGTCATGGTCAGCAGGATGGCGGTCACGAACACTTGTGCCAGCGAAATCGCCGCCGCATCGGGGTGCCCCGTCGCCAGCACGAACAGGCTCCATGGCACGGCGAAGGCCAGGGCCAGGCGGACTGCGGTTTCGGGCGCATGGGCCATGCCCAGCACCGCGGCAAACATCGTCACCGCGATGACGAAATGCAGCAGTTCGCGCAGGCCCGGATCGCCATAGGGATAGAGCCCCAGCGACCACGCCACGAACACCAGCGCGCCCCATCCGCCCAGCCGGTGCATCGAGGTGATGTCTGCCCGCAGCCGTTCGACCGGTCGGGCCGCAACCCGCGCGGGAAGCCAATAGAGCGCACGATAAGCGGCAACCGCGACGATCCCCGGCGCCACCAGCAGCAAGGCTGCCGGCGCGCGCGCGCGGAAGGCCCAGGCCACCAGCAGGGCATTGAAGATGACTGCAAGATACAGCAGCGGCGCGCGGTGCGAAACGCTGCGGGCATAGGCTATGGTAAAGGCATCGCCGCTGCGCTGCTGCCAATGGCGACCGTGGCGACGCAGGCTGCGGGCAGAACCGCGCAGCCAGCGCCGCGCGCCAACACGCATTCCGATAGAGGAACCGCCACTTGCCATCGCGGCGGCTTACGGCCTCGAGAGTTAACGCCTTCTCAATCCGGCGGCGCAGATGCCCAAAATTCCGGGGGAAATTAACACCAGAACCGGTTTTTATGCGATCCGACGCAGTGTCAGGCCGTCTCGCCCGTCAGCGCTGCGACCAGCGCCCTGACCTTCTTTTGCCGCCATTGCGGCAGCGGCGCGACCAGCCAATAGGCCCGGCGGCTCGGTTCGGGCGGGCCGAGCGCCGCGACCTTGCCCGCCGCAATCGCGCTTTGCGCCAGCATCAGCGGCACCCGCGCCTTGCCCAGGCCAGCCGCTGCCGCGCTGATCGCGGTGCCGCCATCGCCGACCGAAAACTGCACCTCACGCGGGAGGACTTCCACCGACGGGCTATCGATCGGCCCGCTGTTGATCGGCCCGCTGTCGATCGGCCCGCTATCGATCGGAATGCCCTCGGCGCGTGGGGATTCGGGCGCCGGGTCGCCCGGCCAGGCAATCCACGGCGCATCTGCCCCCACATCGGGCGCGGCCACGATCTGCATCAGCGGCTCTCCCAGCGCGATGCCTTCCAGATCGCCCGGACCTTCCGCCCAGCGCACGGCAAGGTTCAGATTGGCTTCGGTAAAATCCAGATCGCCATCGCTGCCGACAAGGGCAAACCGCAGGCCGGGATTGGCATGGCGAAAAGCGGCCAGGCGCGGCGATAGCCAGGCGGCGAAGAAATCGCGCGGACAGGCCACGGTGTAGACATGGCTCGATTGCCCGGCCTGCATCGCCTGCACACCTTCCTCGAAGCGCAGGAACCCCTCGCGGATCGCATCGAGCCCGGCCGCCGCTTCCTCGGTCAGCACCAGCCCCTTGGTCGTGCGCCGAAACAGAACCACGCCCAAAAGGTCTTCCAGCGCGCGGATCTGCTGGCCAACGGCGGCGGGCGTCACCGCCAATTCATCGGCCGCGCGGGTGAAGGAAAGGTGCCGCGCCGCCGCATCCAGCACGCGCAGACCATTGAGCGGCAAGTGGGTCCGCTTCATGCGCGCAGGATCAGGTCGCCGTGGCGGGGGCGGCAAGCGGGAAGAAGGGAATCGCCACCTCGATCAGCGAGCCATCGGCGCGCTGCATCGTGTAGTGCCCTTCCATGCTGCCATGCGGAGTGCCCAGCGGGCAGCCCGAGACAT
>JAIXYF010000076.1 GCA_027490345.1 Novosphingobium sp. | reverse complement strand
AGGCGCTGTGGTCGCAGGTTTCGGCGGCGGATTTCCTGACGCCTGCGGAAAAGCGGCAGATGCTGGGCATTGCGGAGCAAGTGGCATGAAGCGTGAGGACATGCTGGCCGGGCTGCTGGCGCAAGCCGGAAGCGAAGGATCGGAACTGATCACGCTGCGCGCAGTGGTGGAAGAAGCCAGCGAACTGGGCGCGGCGCGCGCGCTGGAGCAGATGGGGCTGGCCGACGAAACCGCGCATGAGGATCTGGCGGAACTGCGCGAACTGCTGCGGGCCTGGCGCGATGCCAAGGCGAGCGCATGGAAGGCCGTGGTCGGCTGGGCGATGCGCGGTCTGCTGGCCTTGCTGCTGCTGGGCCTGGCGGTGCGGTTTGGATCGCAGGACGTGCTGCGATGAGCGCGGCTGCAGAGTCTGCCCCCGCAGCCCTGCGCTTTGCGGGATACGCGGCGGTTTTCGGCAAGCGTGACAGCGGCGGCGATGTGATCGTGCCGGGCGCCTTTGCCGAAACGCTGGCGGCGCGCAAGGCGGCAAGCGTGCGCCTGCCGCTGCTGTGGCAGCACCGCACCGGGCAGCGCATCGGCTGGGTCGATCTGGCCGAGGAGGACCGCCACGGCCTGCGCGTGATCGCCTCGCTTTCGCCCGGCGCTGGCCCGGCGGCAAACGCACTGGCCGCAGGTGCGGTGAACGGTCTCTCGTTCGGATATCGGGTGCGCGATGCCGCACCGCAGGGCGGCGGGCGCGAACTGCGCAGCGTTGACCTGATCGAAGTCAGCCTGGTGACCCGCCCCATGCAGCAGCTGGCGCGGGTACACTTTGTCGACAGCAAAGGCGGCCGATTGGCGCCCGCGTAAACCCCCAAGACGTGTTCGTTACCCCCGAGAAGGCCGCACCGGAGCTTCAGGCTCCGCGATGACGGTCGCCACCAAGAAAGGACGTTCGGTTCCATGGACATCAACAACCACGAAAGCGCCATGTGCAGCGTAATCGAGACCAAGGCCGACGCGTTCGACGCGTCGTTTGACATCGCGGTCCGCCAGGATGAAGCCGCCGCTGCGATCGAAGCGCTGCGCGGCGACATTGCCGAAGTGAAAGGCCGGATCGACAAGGTGAACCGGGCCGCGGTGCGCCCCATCATCGGCAGCAGCGATGCGGCTGACATGTCGCCCGAGCTGAAGGGCTTTGTCGACGGCTATCTGCGCATGGGCCGCGAAACCGAGCTGAAATCGCTTTCGATCGGCGTGCCGGCCGATGGCGGCTTTGCCGTGCCGCGCGCCATCGACATGGAGATTGCCAGCCGCCTGAGCCGGATGAGCCCCGTGCGCAGCGTGGCCAATGTGGTGCAGACCAGCACCAGCGGTTTTCGCCGCCTGATCTCGATCGGCGGCACGGCTTCGGGTTGGACCAGCGAAACCGGCGCCCGGGCCGAAACTGCCAGCCCCAAACTGGCGGAAATCGTGCCGCCGCTGGGCGAACTCTATGCCAATCCTTCGGCCACGCAGCAGATGCTGGACGATGCGGCGTTCGACGTGAGCACCTGGCTGGCGAACGAGATCGCCACCGAGTTTGCCCGCGCCGAGGGCGCAGCATTCATCAATGGCACCGGCACCAACCAACCGAGGGGCTTCCTGACCGGACCGACGGCGGCGACGAACGACACGACGCGCGCCTTCGGCACGCTGCAGTTCATCGCTTCGGGCAATGCCACAGGGTTTGACACGGCGCCCGAATCCAAGCTGATCGACATGGTGTTCGCCTTGCGGGCCAGGCTGCGCCAAGGCGCGGTGTGGATGATGAATTCGGCCACGCTGGCGGCCGTGCGCAAGTTCAAGTCTGCCGACGGTTCTTTCCTGTGGCAGGCGGGCATCATGGACGGCCAACCGAGCCGCCTGCTGGGCTATCCGGTGATCGAGGCGGAAGACATGCCAGCCATCGGCGCTGGTGCGTTCCCGATCGCCTTCGGCAACTTCAAGGCCGGTTACCTCATCGCCGAACGCACCGCGACAACGATCCTGCGCGATCCCTATACCAACAAGCCCTACGTGCAGTTTTATGCGACGCGGCGAGTGGGCGGCCAGGTGCTGGATAGCGATGCGATCAAGCTGCTCAGGATCTCGACCTGATCGGGATCGGCCTGATGGCCTTGGCCTGATTGGCTTGGGCCTGATGGCATAGGGCAGGCGCGCTTTCCCCCTGGTGCGCCTGCCCCGCGCCCGCGGCGGTTCCCCTCACGCCGCGGGCGCAAGCTTTTTCCTGCACCGGATACCCCATCCCCGAAACCACCGGAGATTGCCATGAAGCGGGCAATAACCGCGCCGCCGACGTTGGCACCGACGGCGCTCGCCGAGCTCAAGGCATGGCTCGGCATCAGTACGACGCGCGATGACGCGGAGCTGACAGGTCTGATCAGGACCGCGCTGGAGCTGTGCGAAGGATTTACGGGCGTGATGCCGCTGGCATCGCCCTGCGAAGAGATTCTGCACGCCTGCGGCGAATGGCAATCGCTAGCCACGCGGCCCGTGTTGGCGATCACCGGCGTTCTGGCCATTGCCGCAGATGGCGCCCGATCGGCGCTGACCGGAACCGGCTATGAGATCGACATCAGCGCCGATGGAACCGGGCGAATGCGGCTGGCATGGCCGATCGACCAGACGCGGGTGGCGGTGCGATTTACCGCCGGGATGGCGGAAGGCTGGGACACGTTGCCCGATGCAATCCGGCAGGGTCTGGTGCGCTGGGCGGCCCATCAACACCGGGCTCGCGATACCGACAAGGCTGCAGCTGGACCGCCCGCTGCGATTGCGGCGCTGTGGCGGCCATGGCGGCGGGTGCGCATCGGATGATCGGCGCTGGCAGCAACATCGCGCAAGTGCAGCGCGACCTGATCGCCGCCGCACGCCGCATGGCAGAGGCGCGTGCGGCCCAGCCCCCAGGAGAGCGCGCTGCGCCCGACAACACCGCCAACTGGCGATCCGCGCGGTGGCTGTGGCCCCTGCTGTGACAGGAGTGAGCAATGGAACTGGCATTTCGCGCCGTGATGCTGGCTTGGCTGGCGGCAGACCCGGTGCTGGCCGCCGGGCTGAACGCAATCGTGGAGGAAGCGCCGCTGCGCACGGCCTTGCCGTGGCTGGCGCTGACCGCGAGCGCGAGCACCGACTGGAGCACCAAGAGCGGGCGCGGACGGGAAATCCGCGTGGCGCTTGAGCTCAATTATCGCGGCTATGAGCAGCTGGCCGAAGCTGGGCTGATCAGCGCGATCGAGGCGCGGATGGAAAGCCTGCCCGCCGACCAGAGCGCTTCCGGTTTCCGGATTGCCAGCCTGAATTTCACCAGGGCCCGCGCCGAACAACGCGGTGAGGCGCTGCGCGCGCTGGTGCTCGAATACCGGGCGCGCGTGCTGGCGGCCTGACCGCCTGACCGCCTGACCGCCTGACCGTCCGCCCGAAACCGGACCAATCGTTTCCAACCAGGAGAACCAAGATGCCCGCACAGAAGGGAAGCGCCTTCCTGCTGAAAATCAGCGATGGCGCCGCAACGCCCACATACAACACCGTGGCCGGACTGCGCACCACGCAGCTTTCGATCAATGGCGAACTGGTGGTGGTGACCAGCAAGGATTCGGGCGGCTGGCGCGAACTGCTTTCGGGCGCAGGGACGCGGTCGGTGAGCGTGAGCGCCGCCGGGATTTTCCTTGGCAGCACCGCCGAAGCCCAAGTGCGCGGCAATGCGCTGGCCGGAACGATCACCGACTATGAACTTTCGTTCGAGGGCGGTGAGCGGATGCGGGGCAAATTCCTGGTGCAGCGGCTTGATTATGCCGGGGATTTCAACGGCGAACGCAATTACACCCTCTCGCTCGAAAGCTCGGGCGTGGTGGCGCAGGCATGAGCGCCGCCATGGGGACGCCGCCACCCGCCAACCCGCACCGCGGCGAAGTGGACTTGCTACTGGACGGCGCGAACCACCCGCTACGCCCGACCTTTGGCGCGCTGGTGGCGGCGGAGGAAGAGGTGGGGCCGCTGTTTGCGCTGGTGGAGCGGGCGAGCGGCGGCGAGCTGAAGCTGGGCGAGATGGTGGCGCTGTTCTGGCACTGCCTAGCGCATCCTTCGGACCAGAGCCGCGAGGCCTTTGCCGAGGCGGTGACACGCGCCGGGCTGGCGGCCTGCGCGCCCGCGCTGCGCAGCCTGCTGGTGCAGGTGCTGAAGGGCGGCGGATGAGCGAGCGCTTTGGCGGGCCCGAAGCCCGCTTCGGCGAGGCCGCAGCCCGGCTTGCAGGACAGGCGGCGCTGCTGATCGGCTGGACGCCCGATACGTTCTGGGCCGCAACCCCGGCGGAACTGGCGGCCATCGTATTGGCCGCCGCGCCGCCGAGTGCGGGCGGGATCGACCTGACGACAATCACTGCGATGATGGAGCGCGACGCCCATGGATAGTCTTTCAACGCTGGTTGTCGACGTGCGAGCCAGCACCGACGGCTTTGCCGCCGACATCGGCCAGATGCGCAGCAGCTTCGATTCGATTGTGGTCGATGGCTTCAGCCGGAGCGGCGATGTGCTGGAGCGGGGCCTGTTGGGGGCGATCCGCCGGGGCAGCCTGGGGTTTGAGGACTTGCGGCGCACAGGGCTGCGCGTGATCGACGATATCGCGGCGCAGGCGCTGCGCGGCGGGCTTGCTTCCATCGGCATTGGCGGCACGGGCCTTGGCGGCGGCGGGCTGGGGCTGGGCAGCCTCATAGGCTCGATCCTGGGCCTGCCGGGCCGCGCGACCGGCGGGCCGGTTTCACCGGGGCGGCCCTATCTTGTGGGGGAGCGCGGCCCAGAGCTGTTTGTGCCGACATCGGCCGGCCAGGTTGATCCCGGCATGGGCGGCGGCGCGCGATCCGTGAATGTCTCAATCCGGGTGATGGCACCCGAAGGCAGCAGCAGCCCGGAAAGCCTGCGCCGATCCAGCCGCCAGGTGGCGCAAGCCGTGCGCCGCGCACTGAACGAATACTGAAAAGGAACAAGGGGCCATGAGCTTCTGGCTGGCAAGCCGCCGCACGGTGCAGGCGACCGACACGATCCAGCGGTTCGACCCGCGCTTCTGGACAGTCGACTTTCCGCGTCCGGCCATGGCATCGGTGGTGACCACCGCGCCCAATGCGCTGCGCGTGGATGCCGTATTCCAGAAGGCCGACGATCTAATCGGGCTGATCTGGGAAAGCGCGGACCGGTGGGACCACCCGCTGCTCGCCTACGACACGGACCGCGACTATGCGCGGCTGACGCTGTCGTTCCGCTGGCGCTCTGCGGGCGTGGTGCCGCTGGATGCAGTGAACGGGCCGACACTGACAATCGAGGGGCGCGATGCAGCCGGCAATCCGCGCGGCTGGTATGTGCGGCTGTGGAACTATGCCGTGGGCACGCCGACCGATGCGGTGGTGACGCTGCCGTTCTCTGCACTTTCGGGCGGGTTTCTGCTGCCGGGCGAGGCCGATCCGGTCTATCCTTCGGACATTGACCGGATGTTCATTTCGCTGGTGGCGCCCGGCTATTCGGCCAGCGCGCCCACGGCATTTTCACCTGCGCTGACGGGCTGGGCGGAACTGAGCGAGATCCGCTGCAGCGGACACCGGCCCATGCTGACCATTGGCGACGTGATGGTGCCGCCACACGGGATCAGCATGGCAACCGGCTATGACGATGGCTATAATCAGACGCCGGCGCGCATGCTGCGCACGATCCGGGGCCTGGGCTATCGGGGCAGCATCAACCACTATGTGGGGATGAGCCACTTCTTCCCGCTGGCGCCCGATGGCGCAGGCGGATTTGTGGTCGATCCGGCTTTGCCCGCGCTGAATGTGGCAGCGGAGCGCTGGCACGCCGCGTTTCTTTCGCAGGCGCAGGCGATGGGATATACCGTGATCCTGTCGCAATCCTATGAGCTGCTGGCAATGCATTGCCCGGCCGACTGGCAGCAGCGCGCGGCGGACGGGAGCCCGGCGCGCACGGGATGGTCTCCGCCTTCGGCGCTGCTTTCCCCGGCGAGCACGACCGCCAACGCCTGGCTGCGCAAAGTGGCCGAGCGGCTGGCCGGGCTGCTGATCGAGGCCGGACTGCCAGTGCGCTATCAGGTGGGTGAGCCCTGGTGGTGGGTGACGGCGGACCGCAAGATCTGCATCTACGACGATGCGGCCAAGGCGGCGCTGGGCGGCAGCCCGATTGTCATCCCCGACCTTGGCGGCGCATTGACGGCGGCGCAGAAAGCCCTGCTCGATGCAGCGGGCGCGCTGCTGGCGGCATCGACCACCAGCCTGGCAGCGGCAGTGCGGGCGATAGCGGGTAGCACGCCGTGCGAAACGCTGCTGCTGGCGTTTCTGCCGACCGTGCTTGATCCGGCAACGCCCGAGGCGCGGCGGGCAAACCTGCCGACGGGATGGGCCTGGCCTGCTTTCGATGTGCTGCAGCTTGAGGATTATGACTGGCTGACAGCAGGGTTCGAGGCGCGGCGGACGCGCGGACGAGCCGAGGCGGAAGCGCGGCTGGGCTATGCGCGCAGCCAGCAGCACTACCTTTCGGGCTTTGTGCTGAACGGGGCAGACGCCGAAACTATGTGGCCGCTGATCGATGCCGCCGCAAGCGAAGCGCAGGCGCTGGGCGTGACCGAGACCTTTATCTGGGCGCTGCCGCAAGTGGCGCGCGACGGCTTTACCCGCCTGCCCGGTGCCTCGGCAGGAGCGGCCAGCGAGGACAATGCAATGCAACCTTTCGACGACGAGCTTTTTCCCATCGCGATCGGACGGTCTGCGACGGTGACTCCCGAGTTTTCGACCAGCGTGACCATCACCGCATCCGGCTTCGAGCGGCGCAACAGCCTGTGGGCGGACGCGCGGCTGCGCTTCGCCGTGGGACCGGGGGTGCGTTCGGAAGTGGACCTGGGCGAACTGATCGGATTTTTCCGGGCGCGGCGCGGGCAGGCGCGGGGGTTTCGCCTGCGCGATCCTTCAGATTTCAGTTCGAACGGCATGACAGGCGCGCCGACCGCGCTGGATCAGGTGATCGGCATCGGCGACGGCGCGACAGCGCGGTTCGCTCTGACCAAGGCCTATGGCACGGGATCACACGCGCAGCAGCGGCGAATCACGCGGCCGCGCGCCGAAAGCCTGCTGGTAAGCGTGGACGGAGTGCCCGCGAGCGCATGGACGCTGGCGGCGCCGGGGGAGATCGTGTTCGCCGATGCACCGGCGGCGGGCAAGATCGTACGGGCGGGGTTCCTGTTTGATGTTCCCGTGCGCTTTGCCGAGGACCGGCTGGATATCTCAGGCGCGGCCTTTGCCGCAGGCGAGGCGCCGAGCGTGCCCCTGATCGAACTGCGCGAGGACGCCTGACATGGCCGAGAGCACGCGAACCTGGTTCTGCGAGCCGCTGGAAACCGTGGCAATCTGGTGGCGGCTAGAACGGCGCGACGGGGTGACGCTGGGTTTCACCAGTCACGACCGGGATCTTGCGTTCGACGGGCTGGTGCACCGCACCGCACCCGGCATGGTGCCATCGGCCATCCGGCGCACGGCAGACTTCGAGGCCGATAGCGCGGAAGTAGCCGGCGCGCTCAGCCACGATTCGATTCGCGAGGCGGATCTTGCGGCGGGGCGCTTCGATGGCGGGTCGATAGCGGTGGGGCTGGTCGACTGGGAAACGCGTGAGCGCGTGACACTATATGCCGGGACAATCGGCAGTGTCGGGCACGAAGGCTCAGGATTCTCGGCGGAACTGCGATCGGTGAAGGAACTGCTGGCCCGGCAGATCGTGCCGCGCACTGCGCCGACATGCCGCGCAGAGTTCTGTGCGCAAGGCTGCACGCTTTCCGCAGCGGCCTACACGCATCAGGCCAGCCTCGCGCAGATCTCGAGCGACGGCCTTTCGATCCTGATCACCGGTGGTCCTGCAGCAGCGGATCTGGCGTTTGGCATGCTGCGCTGGATCGATGGACCAGAGGCAGGTCTAACCCGCCGGATCGAAGCCATCGACGGCGATTGGCTGATGCTGGACCGGACGGTGGCGCAGGGCGTTGCCCCGGGCACCCGGATCGAGCTGCGCGAAGGGTGTGACCACACTCTAGAGACGTGCGCCACGCGCTTTGGCAATGCGGTGAACTTTCAGGGTGAACCCTTCCTGCCCGGCAACGATCTGCTCACCCGCTACGCAGTGCCGCAGCCATGACAGCGGCTCTGGCGGCAGCGGCTGCCAGCTTGCTCGGCGTGCAATTTCGCCTGCACGGACGTGATCCGGCAACGGGGCTCGATTGTGTGGGGCTGGTGGCCGAAGCCATGAGACGCAGCGGAAGCGAACCGGTCGTGCCGCAAGGATACCGTTTACGCACCTTGACGGTGGATAGCCTGCTGCCGTTCGCAAAGGCCAACCGGTTTGATGCGGCAGACAGCACAGACCATGCGGATGTGCTGCTGGTCATGGTGAGCCCGGTTCAGCCCCACCTGCTGATTTGCGCACCGGGCGGCTTCATCCATGCCCATGCCGGCATCGGCCGGGTGACCTTTCTGCCCGGCAATCCGGCGTGGCCAGTGGCCGCCGCCTGGCGTTTGCCTGTCACCCCATCCTCATTTGGGAACTGAGCTTTATGGCTACCTTGCTTCTGACTGCTGTCGGCACCGTTTTCGGCGGCCCTCTGGGCGGTGCCATCGGAGCACTGGTCGGCCGCCAGATTGATACCGCCATCATCGGCGGTCGCCGGGTCGAAGGCCCGAGGCTGAAGGATCTGACGGTCCAGACATCGAGCTACGGCTCTGCCCTGCCGCTGCATTTCGGGCGGATGCGCGCAGCAGGAAGCGTGATCTGGGCCACAGAACTGGCCGAGCACAAGGACACTGCCAGTTCAGGCAAGGGGCGCCCGTCGGTCACCAGCTATACATATTCATCATCGTTCGCGGTCGCGGTTTCGAGCAGGCCCATCGCGGGCATCGGGCGGATCTGGGCCGACGGCAATCTGCTGCGCGGCGCCGATGGCGCGCTCAAGGTGGGCGGCAGCTTGCGCATCCATGCCGGCCACGGCGATCAGGACGCGGATCCGCTGATGGTTCAGGCCGAGGGCGCAATGCGGTGCCCCGCCTATCGCGGCCTTGCCTATGTCGTGTTCGAGGATCTCGAACTGGCCGACTATGGCAATCGGATTCCGTCATTGACCTTCGAGATTCTGGCCGATCCGGCTGATACGTCCATCGCCGCGATCGCTCGCGCCATACTTCCGGAGGCGGAAATCACCTCTCTGGAGCATAATCTGGACGGATTCAGCATCGACCAGGGCTCGGCTGGCGATGCGCTGGCGGTGATCGGAGAAGCCGTGCCGATTGCCAGCTCTGTATCGGGCGGAACGTTGCGGCTCCATTCCGCAGAACCGGTCGCCAGCACTTTGCCCGTGCAGCTGCCCGGCCCAGCAGCTGCGAACAAGGAAAGCCGTTCCAGCGAGATCAAGGCCAGCGGATGGTCTCGCAAGCGCGAGCCGCTGCCGCGCGTGCGGCAGTGCGGGGTGCGCTACTATGATCTGGCCCGCGACTATCAGCCGGGGCTGCAACGTGGCATCGGCCGCAGCGAGCAGGGCGAACTGCAAGTGATCGACCTGCCCGCCGCGCTGACTGCCGCGGCAGCACAAGCATTGGCCGGCCGCGCGAGCCGCCGGGCCGCGCGCCCCGCCGACGTGATCAGCTATCGCGTGACCGAGATCGACCCGGCCATCGGGCCCGGGGCATTCGTAAGCATCCCGATCGCATCCGGCATCTGGCAGGTGGTGCAATGGGAATGGCAGCAGGACGGCGTGCTGCTGACGCTTGCCGCAACCACGGCAGCCAATGCAGTTGCTGCGAGCGCCGTGGGGGCTTACGACCCTGGCCGGTTCAACGCTGCGGCAGATCTGGCGCGTACGCCCACGGTGCTAAGCGCATTTGCACTGCCCTGGGACGGCACCGGCAGCGGATCGACGCCTGCTATCTATGCCGCAGCATCAGGGGCAACTGCAGGCTGGACCGGCGCAGCCCTACTGGCAGACCCTGGCGGTGACGGGGGCGCGCTCGCGTCGATCGGGTCTACCGGCAGAACCCGGGCGCGCCTGGGCCGCACAGCTGGAATTCTGCATCCTGCCTCCCCTCTGCTGATCGACTGCCGCTCGGCACTTGATGTCCTGCTGGCTGGCACGGATCAGGTGCTCCACGATGCCAGCCTGTCGCAGATGATGCTGGGGGCCAATCGCGCCCGCATCGGCAACGAGATTGCGCAGTTCGGATCCGCCGTTCCGCTTGGCGGCGGGCTATGGCGGCTGAGCAACTGGTTGCGGGGACGTGGGGGGACAGAGTGGGCGATCGGCCCGCATGTCATCAACGAGCCCTTCGTTCTGATCGAAGACGCATTGGTACGGCTCGATGCCGCCCTGATCGGTGATCCCGCGGTGACACGGATTGTTGCGTTGGGGCTGGGCGATGCGGCTGCGGTGAGCGTGCCGATCGCTGATCCGGATGCCACGCTGCGCCCGCTTTCGCCCGTGCACGGCACGGCACGGCGCCTGAGCGATGGTGCGATCAGCCTGGGCTGGGTGCGGCGACGGCTGTTCCATGCGGCTTCTTTGGAGCGAAGCCGCTGTTTTTTTGCACGCGCAAAGAAAACCCCCTTCAGTAGGAAAACGCCAAAAATTGCATATAGTGATAGACTCAATTAGAGCACGATTTGAGGTGTTGACACGTGCTCGCCGTAATTGTGCTCGATGGCGTTCCGCTCCCTCGGCTTCCACGTTCGCCCGCACACGCGCGAGGTACCGCTGACGGGTCCCGTCGTGGTGCACGGCCCTGCTGCTGTTTACCACTGCTACAAGGTGCAAGTCTCGCTTGACCCTTCGTATGGTGGGCAGATGGACGACTTTGTTGTGGCCTCGCGCAAATTCCTCAAGGCGCTGCTGCACTGTTGCAAGCAGGTCACCATCGTGTGTGAAGCCCTGGAGGGCTCAGACCATCGTCTGCAAGCAAGTCTCGCCCGCGGACGCGATGCCATGAGCCACGCACTCTCTGCAAGCCAGGCCGCTCGTCTGCCGCTCCCCCTGCTCGCCGCGCACACCTTTTATCAGATTGCAGAGTCGCTTGGCATGGAGCTCCTCCGCAGCGATGCCGATCTGGATGTGTTCTCTGCTGCACTGGCCCGCGATCGCAAGTGTTTCCTCCTGGCGTCGGACCCAGAGTTTT
>JAIXYF010000495.1 GCA_027490345.1 Novosphingobium sp. | reverse complement strand
GGTTTGCAACAAATGTGAAGGGCCGCTTCCGGCAATCGGAAGCGGCCCTTCGCATGGTCAGCGGCCGGAAGTGCCGCCCACGGATGCCTTTATCGCTTGAACAAACTAGCGATAATGCTCCGCGATGCGCAATGCCGACCCCTCTGCTGAACCATGAGACATCGGATCACCTCCTTTCGCGCTGTTGAGCCAAGTGCCGCCTCGCCCGATATCGATGACATCGGTGTGCGGCTCAGCCGGAGGGGTGCTGCCCTGTACCGGCCTTGATCGCGAATGTGATTCATCCCGGGGCCAAGAACAAGTCTTGCATTGAACTTTTTTGTCGTCAGAATTGGCGCTTCGCGCTGCGGCCGTGGATAAGTTTCGCCCCTTCCATCCTGCCCGCGCACGTTCCTTCAGCGGCAATCCTCAATCACCCGGCCCAGTTCGGCCCAGGCGGGCAGGATCAGGGTTTGCGCGCCGCTCATTTCCACCATGAACCGCCCCCGGCTGAAGGCCATGGCATCCAGCAGCGGATCGCGGATGTTGAACGCGATCTCGAAGGGAATGGCGGCATTGCGAACGGTGCCTGCACCGCCCACGGGCGTGGCCGTAAGGCGGCGGACAGCGGCGCTGGTGGTGATCGTGGCGGGCACGTCGGCCGAGCCGAACCCGGCGCGCTGGAGCACGATGGCGGGGCGGCTGCGATCACAGCGCAGTACGATCAGCGATCCGGCACCGGGCTGGCCAAAGCGCACCGCGCTGCCAGCCGTTTCGGCGCCATAGGTCCACAGACCCGGCGTTTGCGGCAGATCACGCCAGTTGGCCGTTGTGGGAAGCGGAGCAGGCGGCGGCGGGACCAGTGGCGGCAGAGGTGAGGGCGGTGCGGGGCGCGGCGGGATCGGCAGGGGAGCAGGCTGGGGCACAGGCGCCCTCGTGCCGCGCGGGGCCGGAGACGGCTGCGGGGGCGAGCCGGTGCAGCCCACCAGAACGAGCAGCGGGGCCATCAGCAGTACGCCGCACAGGCCTGGGAGGTTGATCTTCATCCCCCGGGTATGGAAGAGAGCGGCGGTGACCTCAAGCCGCTCTGCACCTCCTCCGGGCAAATCCGGGGGCAAAACCAAAGTCCGCATCGATCAGCTGCTGGTCGAGCGTGGGCTGGCGGAAAGCCGCGCGCGGGCGCAAGCGCTGATTCTGGGCGGCCATGTCTATTCTGGCGAGACCAAGCTGACCAAGGCAGGGCACGCATTGGCCAGCGATGCCGCGCTCGAAGTGCGCGGGCGCGATCACCCGTGGGTTTCGCGCGGTGGAATCAAGCTGGCACACGCCATCGCGCATTTCGGGCTCGATCCGGCGGGGGTGACGGCGATGGATATCGGCAGCTCTACCGGCGGGTTTACTGATGTGCTGCTCACCCACGGCGCAGCGCATGTGTTTGCGGTGGATTCGGGCACCAACCAGCTGGCGTGGAAGCTGCGGCAGGACCCGCGCGTGACGGTGCTGGAACAGACCAGCGCGCGCATCCTGACCCTTGCGCAGATCAATCGGCCCGCCACGTGGGTGGTGTGCGATGCAAGCTTCATATCCTTGTGCAAGGTGTTGGAAGTGCCGCTGGGGCTGGCGGCGCGGTCTACGCAGTTGGTGGCGCTGATCAAGCCGCAGTTCGAAGTGGGGCGCGGCGAAGTGGGCAAGGGCGGGGTGGTGCGCGATCCGGCGCTGCACGCACGCGTTTGCAACGAAGTGCAGGGCTGGCTGGAAGAGGAAGGATGGACGGTGCAAGGCATCACCACCAGCCCGATTACCGGCCCGGAAGGCAATGTGGAGTTCCTGATTTCGGCAATTCGCACCGGGGAACCTGCGGAGATTGCCTAGAGGGCGCTGCGCCGCCAATATCACTTCGCCTATTCAGGTCGCGAATCGCTTTTACCGGGCGTGTCCCGGGGAGATATTTCGAGCACATGCGTTATCTTGCTTCTCCCGCCCAGCTGCGCGCCAATCTGCTGCGCTGGTCGTTGTTTACCGTTCCGACCGTGCTCGGGCTGGGGTTTCTTTCCAGCATCGTGGCCAATGCGGGGCCGGAAAACCCGTGGTTTGCGGCGCTGGCCAAGCCGGGGCTCTATCCGCCGCCTGCCACGTTCGGGATCGTGTGGTCGGTGCTCTATGTGCTGATCGGGGTGGCGCTGGCGATGGTCGCCTCTGCGCGCGGCGCGCAGGGGCGGGGCGTGGCGGTGGCCGTATTTGCGGTGCAGCTGGTGCTCAATCTGTCGTGGAGCCCGGTGTTTTTCGGAATGCACCAGATGACCGCGGCGCTGGCGATCATCGGCATGATGATCCCGCTGACGGTGGGTATGATCCTTTTGTTCTGGCGGGTGCGGCCCACGGCAGGGGCGATGCTGCTGCCCTATCTGGCGTGGATCTGCTTTGCCGCCGTGCTCAATTATCAGTTCCTCGCGATGAACCCGGCCGCAGACGGCGCAGCGGGATCAGGCGCGGCGGTGCGGGTCCAGCTCTGATTTTTGCCCCCCTTCGCGCCTTGCGCGGGGCAGGCGGAAGGCCCATTTGCAGGCCCTCACCGTTTTTGAAAAGGCCCTAGCCATGCAGACCGAGAACCCGATGATCGCCGATTTCGTCAAGCTGCTCAACAGCGCTGCGGGCACGCTGGCCGGTATGGGCCGCGAAGCGGGCGAGACCGCGCGCGAGAAGCTGCGCGAAACCTTTGGCGGCATGGACTTCGTGAGCCGCGAGGAATTCGAAGTGGCGAAGGACATGGCCACCGCAGCGCGCGAGGAGACCGAGGCGCTGCGCGCGCGGATCGAGGCGCTGGAAGCCAAGCTCGCGGGCTGAGGGCGGTGTGAGGAAGGGTTTTCCTCGTCTGGCCGGAGCTGAAACTCGCTTTTCTATCCAAGCAGTTTTCGTCGCCCCGTGCTTGGCACGGGCCTTGGCTTTGTTTGCCGACAAAGGCTAGCCAAGCCCTGTGGCAAGCACGGGGCGACGGGCAGATTTTCATCCGCTGAACGGCTGGCGCTAGAGACCTAAAGCCCCGCCGCCTTGAGCGCCTGATCCAGAT
>JAIXYF010000236.1 GCA_027490345.1 Novosphingobium sp. | reverse complement strand
GGTCAGCGTGGCGATATCGCCCAGCATGGCCTTGCGGCGATCACCGAAGCCCGGAGCCTTGACGGCCGCGACCTTGAGGCCGCCGCGCAGCTTGTTGACGACGAGGGTGGCAAGCGCTTCGCCTTCGATGTCTTCGGCGATGATGAGGAGCGGACGACCCGTCTGCACCACGGCTTCGAGCACCGGAAGCATCGCCTGCAGCGACGAAAGCTTCTTTTCGTGGATCAGGATGTAGGGGCTGTCGAGCTCGAACGTCATCTTGTCCGGGTTGGTGATGAAGTAGGGCGAGAGGTAGCCGCGGTCGAACTGCATGCCTTCGACGACATCGAGTTCAAACTCGAGGCCCTTGGCCTCTTCCACGGTGATCACGCCTTCCTTGCCGACCTTGTCCATCGCTTCAGCGATCTTCTGGCCGACTTCGACGTCACCATTGGCCGAGATGATGCCGACCTGGGCGATTTCGGCGGTGCCGGCGACCGGGGTCGAACGCGACTTGAGGTTCTCGACGACCTTGCCGACAGCGATGTCGATGCCGCGCTTCAGGTCCATCGGGTTCATCCCGGCGGCAACTGCGGTCGTGCCTTCGCGCACGATGGCCTGAGCCAGCACGGTGGCGGTGGTGGTGCCGTCACCGGCGAGGTCGTTGGTCTTCGAGGCCACTTCGCGCAGCATCTGCGCGCCCATGTTCTCGAACTTGTCCTTGAGCTCGATTTCCTTGGCGACGGTGACGCCGTCCTTGGTGATGCGGGGCGCGCCGAAGCTCTTGTCGATCACGACATTGCGGCCCTTGGGGCCGAGCGTGACCTTGACGGCATCAGCGAGGATATCGACGCCGCGCAGAATGCGTTCGCGGGCGTCGCGGCCGAACTTTACGTCCTTGGCTGCCATGATGATTTCCTTGTGTTTGAAAGGTGTTGGAAAAGAAGGGCCAGTTGATCAGCAGGATTTGCTGGATCAGCCGATCACGCCGAGGATATCGGATTCCTTCATGATCAGCAGGTCTTCGCCGCCGACCTTGACTTCGGTGCCCGACCACTTGCCGAACAGGACGCGGTCACCGACCTTCACGTCCATCGGTGTAATCGTGCCGTTTTCGGCGCGGGCGCCCGAACCGACGGCGACGATTTCGCCCTCGGCTGGCTTTTCCTTGGCGCTATCGGGAATGATGATGCCGCCGGCGGTCTTTTCCTCGGCTTCGACGCGGCGCACGAGCACGCGGTCGTGTAGCGGACGGAAGGTCATGGGTATCTCCCTTGTTCCATGATGTGAAATGGCACTTGGCACTCTCAGTCGGAGAGTGCCAGCAGGGTGCATATGGGTAGGGGCGGCAGGGCCGTCAACCTCCGGCCTTCAAGTTTTTTACGCGGGGAGCAGCCCCAGGCGGGCGCGGCGGTGCCAGCGCCAAAGGAGCAGCGCGGCAACAACGATCAGGCCGACGGCAAGGCCGATCCAAACGCCAAGGCCCTGCAGCGGAGTCATCAGACCAAGCCACAGCGCGGTGCCGATACCCGGCACCCAGTAGCCGAACAGTGCAATGCCCATCGGCACGCGCGTATCTTGCAGGCCGCGCAGCAGCGCAGCGCCGACAGCTTGGGCGCCGTCGAAGATCTGGAATGCGGCGGCGACAACCATGTATTGCGTGGCGAGCGCTACGAGCCGCGCATTGGCGGGGTCTGCCGGATCGATATAGGCCGCGAGGATGAGGTTGGGGAACACCAGCATCAGCGTGGCCATCGCGGCCATGAAACCGATGCCGAGGACAATGGCGACCTGGCCCGAGCGAGTGATCGCAGCGTTGTCGCGCGCGCCATAGGCGAGGCCTACGCGGATCGTGGCGGCCTGCGCGATGCCGAACGGCACCTGGAATGTGAACGCAGCAAACTGCAGGGCAACCGTGTGTGCGGCCAGTTCGACATCGCCGATCCGGCCCATCAGGAAAGCGGCGCCATTGAACATCCCGGCTTCGGCAATGATCGTGGCGGTGATCGGCAAGCCGATGCGCAGCACATCGACAAATCGCGTCCAGTCCGGCCGCCACCAGCGCCCGCCGAAGCGGTAGCGCCTGAGGCGGCGATCGGTGCGGATCACGATGACATAGGCGCCCAGCATGATGAGGCCGGTGACTATGGAGGACAGCGCCGAACCGATGAGGCCAAGCTCGGGTGCGCCGAAATGGCCATAAACGAACGCATAGTTGCCCAGCGCGTTGACCGCGACGGCAAGGCCATTGATCACCGTGCCGATCATCGGGCGGCCCAGTGTGGAAACCACCGTGCGCAGCAAGGCTGCCAGAACGGCCGGGATCGAGGCCCACATCAGCACGTTGAGAAACGGGACAGCCATGGCGATGACATCTTCGCTCTGCCCCGTGAGGCGCATCAGCGGGCCGCCGAGGAGGCACACACCCATCGCGCCCACGCCGGCGATCACCCCTGCCCAGCCGGCCATGCGCACCGTGCGGCGCACTTCGCGCACGGCATGGCGGCGCGCGCCGATTTCCGCCGCGATAAGCGGCGAGGCCGCGCCGACGAGGCCGGTGAGGCTCCAGATCAGGAGCCCGAACAGTGAGACCGACAGCGAGGAGGCGGCGAGCGCCACCGGGCCGAGCCGCGCGATGAAAATCACGTCGACCGCGAAGACCGCCATCTGCAGCAGGTTCGCGCCAACCAGCGGCGCGGCAAGGCGCATGGTCGCGCGCCATTCAGCGGTCCAGCTGGTGGGGGGGCTTTCGAACATGGCCGGGCCATAGGCGGTGTGCCGCGCAAAGAACAGATGTTGTCGGCTGGCAGGTGTGTCCTTACCCTCGCTTCTTTCGAGGGCAGAGAGGGGCAGGGATGACAGCATCGGCAGGGCAGCAAAGCACCGGAAACCGTGCTGTCTCCGTGATGGTCGGGCTGCTTGGCCTTGCGGTGCTGCTCAACTACATCGACCGCGGCGCCATTGGCGTGGCCGCGCCGCTGATGAAGTCCGATCTGCACTTGTCTGCCACTCAGTTCGGCATCGCGGTTTCGGCGTTTTTCCTGATCTATGGCCCCGCGCAGCCGGTTGTCGGGTGGCTGGCCGATCGGGTCTCGGTCTATCACCTTTATGCAGTGGGCGTGGCGGTCTGGGCGGCTAGCACTTTGCTCACCGGCTTCGTCGGAGAT
This sequence comes from Novosphingobium sp., assembly GCA_027490345.1. Lineage (GTDB taxonomy): Bacteria > Pseudomonadota > Alphaproteobacteria > Sphingomonadales > Sphingomonadaceae > Novosphingobium. The sequence goes on along the minus strand of JAIXYF010000236.1, from coordinate 5,083 downwards.
CTGCTGGGCCTGGTGGTGCTGCGCATGCTCCTAGGGCTAGGTGAGAGCTGCGCGTTTTCGGGCAGCTCCAAGATGATCGCGCGCCATGTGCCGCCCGGGCGGCGCGGCCTTGCCAACGCGGTGTTGGCCATCGGCATTGCGCTGGGCCCCGCGGTGGGCACTCTGGCGGGCGGCGCGATTCTGGGCGGCTGGGGCTGGCGCGCGATCTTCATCGTGTTCGGTGCGTGCACCTTGCTGTGGCTCGGGCCATGGTTCTGGGCCGTGCGCGCCTTGCCGCAGCGCCAGGATGCCGAAGCCCGCAGCCCGCCGATGCCGTATCGAGAGTTGTTGGCGCAAAAGGCGCTCTGGCTGCTGGGGCTGAGCAACGCGGCCGCCAATTACTGCATGTTTTTTGTCGTGGTGTGGCTGCCGCTGTATCTCACCGCTGGCCGGGGCCTCTCGATTGCGACAATGTCGGTGTTTGCAACCGCGACCTTCGGTGTTCAGGCCGTGTCGTCGCTAAGCGCCGGGCAGATTTCGGACCATCTTATCCGGCGCGGAGCCGATCAGGGCGCGGTGCTGCGGAGGTTTGCGGTGGGCGGGCAGATCGGCATGACAATCGGCGTGCTGGGCGTAGCCTATGCCACATCGCCCACGGCAGTGCTGGCGTGGCTGCTGCTGACCGGCGCTGCCATGGGCATTGGCCCCACGATGGTGCTGGGGCTTGGCCAGGCCTATGCCGGGCCGCGGTTGGCCGGGAGCTGGATCGGCTGGCAAACCGGCATCGCCAGCATTTCAGGCATGGTCGGACCGATCGTCACCGGCATGATCGTTGATGCAACCGGCTCATATGTCGGCGCGTTCGTGTTTGCGTCCGGGGTGAGCGCGGTGGGTGCGTTGCTGTTCCAGTTTGCGCTGCCGCCGGTACAGCAGATCGAGGGCGCCTGACATTGAGGCGCCTAGCAAAAAGGGCGGACCTTGCGGCCCGCCCTTTCCGTGACACGGGCGCTTCAAGACACCCGCGAAACTGATATCGAGATTACTTGATCTCGACGGTGCCGCCAGCGGCTTCGATCTTGGCCTTGATGTCTTCGGCTTCGGCCTTGTTGACACCTTCCTTGATCGCCTTCGGAGCGGCTTCCACCAGCGCCTTGGCTTCGGTCAGGCCGAGCGCGGTGATGGCGCGCACTTCCTTGATGACCTGGATCTTCTTGCCGCCGTCGCCGGTCAGGATAACGTCGAATTCGGTCTTCTCTTCGACCACAGCAGCGGCTTCGCCGCCACCGGCGGGCGCAGCAACGGCAACAGCAGCAGCGGCGCTGACGCCCCATGCTTCTTCGAGAGCCTTGGCGAGGTCAGCCGCTTCGAGAACGGTGAGCTTCGAAAGTTCTTCAACGAGATTGGCGATATCGGCCATGATGTTTCACTCCTGAATGTGGTTTGCCCAAAGACGAAAATGCTTGGGCGAATGGTCTGAAAAACAGGTCTTGCGATTGCTGCTCGCTTACGCGGCATCCTTCTCGGCGTAGGCGGCAAAAACGCGTGCCAGCTTGGCCGCCGGAGCGGTCGTGAGCTGGGCGATCTTGGTCGCCGGAGCTTGGATGAGGCCGATGAGCTTGGCGCGCATCTCGTCGAGCGAGGGCATCGTGGCGAGTGCCTTGATCCCATCGGCGTCGAGAACGACACGGCCCATTGCACCGCCGACAATTTCAAGCTTGTCGTTGGTCTTGGCGAAATCGACCACGACCTTGGCGGCCGCAACCGGATCCGCCGAGGCGGCAATGCCGGTGGGACCGGTGAAGAGGTCAATCATGCCCTCATACGCGGTGCCCGTGGCGGCAATCTTGGCCAGACTGTTCTTCGCAACCTTGAACGAAGCGCCCGCCTCGCGGACCTTGATGCGCAGGGCGGTGGACTGGGCCACCGTCAAGCCGAGGTTGCGGGTGATGACCACCACGCCTGCCTCGTTGAACACCTCGGTCAGGAAGGCGACCGATTCGGCTTTCTGCGAACGATCCATGCCATATTCCTTCACATGTGACCGCCTTGGGGCGAGCCCCGCAGCGGTCGGCTACGTTTGTCCATGGCGCCAACGGCGCCATGGGCGAGTCCGTACAATGGGGAAGGAGAACGCACAGCTTTGCGCGTCGGGCCATGGTGTTCCACATGAGAGCGGACCATCAGACCTGTGGGCGCCGGAGCGCCTGAAATCTCTTTTCCCCGCCTAGGCTGGAGATTAAGCGGACCAGATCGCTCTTGGCCTGCACCAGCTGTCTCGGACGGATGATCCACAAGGCAAACCCATGGACCGGCACGGCCATTGGCGCAAAGGGGCGCTCAAGTCAAGTGAGGGCGGCGCTGTAGTGGCACGGCAAGGCGCTTTGCGTTGACAACAGGCAGCTCTGCGCCTAATTCAAACGTCCTGCCCACTGTTTCGAGCAAGGCTGTCCCATACGCGGGGGGCAGCCCAGGAAGGAAGCGGTTCGGGTTTCGTCTGACGCGATGTTGCCAAATGCCACCGGGAATCCTGATGGAATCCATGGGTGGCGTTTCGCGTTTCGTGCTCAGGCGCTACACGCCGCGTGTGTTTTCGCCGGGATTCCTGCCCGGTATTGAGTGACAGATAAAGAGGCTGACCTTTCATGGCTACCAAGGCAACTCCCTCGGCCAAGCCGGCCCGCGCCGGTTTCAAGAAGCGCATCCGCAAGATCTTCGGCGATATTCACGAAGTGGTGCAGATGCCGAACCTGATCGAGGTTCAGCGCGAAAGCTACGAGCAGTTCCTGCGCTCCGATCCGGCCACGGGCTATGTGTCCGGCCTTGAAAAGACGCTGCGCTCGGTCTTCCCGATCCAGGATTTTGCCGGCACCGCCAGCCTCGATATCAAGGAGCGCGACGGCTATGTGCTCGAAGCGCCGAAGTACGACACCAACGAGTGCCGCCAGCGCGGGATCACTTATGCCGCGCCGATGAAGGTCACGCTCAAGCTCGCGACTTTCGAGGTCGACAGCGAAACCGAGACCAAGAGCCTCATCGATATCAAGGAGCAGGACGTCTACATGGGCGATATCCCGCTCATGACCGACAACGGCACTTTCATCATCAACGGGACCGAGCGCGTCATCGTCAGCCAGATGCACCGTTCGCCGGGCGTGCTGTTTGATCATGACCGCGGCAAGACGCACTCCTCGGGCAAGTACCTGTTTGCCGCGCGCGTCATTCCTTATCGCGGTTCGTGGCTCGATTTCGAATTCGACGCCAAGGACATCGTGAACGTGCGCATCGACCGCAAGCGCAAGCTGCCGGTGACGGCACTGCTTTATGCGCTGGGCCTCAATGGCGAGCAGATCCTCGATTTCTTCTACGACAAGGTGAGCTGGGCGCGCGCCGAAGGCGGCTGGAAGGTGCCTTTCGCGCTTGACCAATGGCGCGGTGCGAAGCCGGCGTTCGACATTGTCGATGCCGCATCGGGCGAAGTCGTGTTCCCCGCCGGCACCAAGATTTCCCCGCGTGCCGCCAACAAGGCGGCCAAGGATGGCCTTGCCAACCTGCTGATCCCGACCGAAGAAATCTTCGGCCGGTATGCCGCCAAGGATCTCATTGACGAGAGCACCGGCCGCATCTGGATCGAAGCGGGTGATGAAGTCAGTCCCGAGAATCTGGAAGTGCTCGATAAGGCCGGGGTCGATGTCCTCGAACTGCTCGACATCGATCACATGAACATCGGGCCGTGGATCCGCAACACGATGAAGGCCGACAAGGCCGAGGACCGCGATCAGGCGCTTTCCGACATCTACCGCGTGATGCGCCCGGGCGAACCGCCGACGCGGGAAACCGCGGAAGCGCTGTTCGATGGCCTGTTCTTCGATCCGGACCGCTACGACCTTTCGGCGGTGGGCCGCGTCAAGCTCAACATGCGCCTCAGCCTTGATTGCGAAGACACCGTCACCACGCTGCGCACCGATGATATTCTCGCGGTGGTCAAGGAACTGGTGAACCTCAAGGATGGCAAGGGCGAGGTTGACGACATCGACAACCTCGGCAACCGCCGCGTACGTTCGGTGGGCGAGCTGCTGGAGAACCAGTACCGCGTCGGCCTGCTGCGCATGGAACGCGCCGTGAAGGAGCGCATGTCCTCGGTTGACGTCTCGACCGTGATGCCGAACGACCTGATCAACGCGAAGCCCGCAGTGGCTGCTGTGCGCGAGTTTTTCGGTTCCTCGCAGCTTTCGCAATTCATGGATCAGACCAACCCGCTTTCGGAAGTCACCCACAAGCGCCGCGTTTCGGCGCTCGGGCCGGGCGGTCTCACGCGTGAGCGCGCCGGCTTCGAAGTGCGCGACGTTCACCCGACGCACTATGGCCGCATCTGCCCGATTGAAACGCCGGAAGGCCCGAACATCGGTCTGATCAACTCGCTGTCCACGTTTGCGCGCGTCAACAAGTATGGCTTCATCGAAACGCCGTACCGCAAGGTGGTGGACCAGAAGGTAACCGGCGACGTCGTCTACCTTTCGGCGATGGAAGAGCAGAAGCACACCGTGGCGCAGGCCTCGGCCGGGCTCAATCCCGATGGTTCGTTCGCGGATGAGCTCGTCTCGGCGCGGCAGAACGGCGAATTCGTCATGAGCCCGCGTGAAAACGTGACGCTGATGGACGTCAGCCCCAAGCAGCTCGTGTCGGTCGCGGCATCGCTGATCCCGTTCCTCGAAAACGACGACGCCAACCGCGCGCTGATGGGCTCGAACATGCAGCGCCAGGCGGTGCCGCTGGTCAAGGCTGATGCGCCGTTCGTGGGCACTGGTATGGAAGAAACCGTGGCGCGCGATTCGGGCGCGGCGATTTCGGCGCTGCGTTCGGGCGTGGTCGATCAGGTTGACGCAACCCGGATCGTCATCCGCGCCTCGGGCGATATCGAGCCGGGCCAGTCGGGCGTCGATATCTATCGCCTGCAGAAGTTCGAGCGCTCGAACCAGTCGACCTGCATCAACCAGCGTCCGCTGGTGAAGGTGGGTGATCTGATCGACAAGGGCACGATCATCGCGGATGGTCCTTCGACCGAGTTCGGTGAGCTGGCGCTTGGCCGCAACGTGCTCGTCGCGTT
>JAIXYF010000319.1 GCA_027490345.1 Novosphingobium sp. | reverse complement strand
TGAGGCTTAGGAGTTCACTCCGAACGCAGCGCGTCCTCGATCTCGGCATCCGGGAAGCGCCGCTTGTGGCGCACCGACCACCACATCGATAGCCCGATCAGCACCGCGCCGATCAGGCCGGTCACCGTCTCGGGAATCGGGATATGCGCCGAGATCAGCATGATCGCGGCCAGCGCGATGATCGCCCAGAATGCGCCGTGCTCAAGGTAGCGGTATTCCGCCAGTGTCCCCTGCTTGACCAGCAGCAGCGTAAGCGAGCGCACGAACATCGCGCCGATGGACAGGCCGAGCGCGATGACCACCATGTTGTTCGAAAGCGCGAACGCGCCGATCACGCCGTCAAAGCTGAACGAGGCGTCGAGCACGTTGAGATAGAGGAACCCGCCGAGGCCCGAGCGCACGACTTGCCCCGCGGCCTTCTGCGCGGCTTCCTGCATTTCGAGCAGGGTGCCGACGGCCTCGACCGCGATGAACGTGACGATGCCGAGCGCACCCGCGCCGAGGAACGTCAGCGCCTCTTCCGGCGGAAGCATCAGCGAAATGCCATAGAGCCCGCACAGCAGGATCGCGATTTCGGCAGCCTTGATCTCGGCGAACAACGCCAGACGGGTTTCCAGCCAGGTGATCCAGTGGACGTCCTTTTCGCCATCGAAGAAGAACGAGAGGCCGACCATCGCAAGGAACGCGCCGCCAAAACCGGCAATCCCGACATGGGCGCTGGAGACGATGGCTTCATAGCGGGCTGGTTCGGTCAGCGAGATGCGCACCGCTTCGACCGGGCCGATGCCCGCCGCAATCGCCACGAGCGCCAGCGGAAACACGCTGCGCATGGCAAACACCGCGATCACCATGCCCCACGTCAGGAAGCGGCGCTGCCACACCGGGTCCATCTCGCCCAGCACCGCCGCGTTGACCACGGCGTTGTCGAACGAGAGCGAAATCTCGAGCACCGAGAGCATCACCACGATCCACAGCATCGCCAGCGTTGCAGGAACGGATGCGGTCTGGAACCAGCCATAAGCGGCCGCCAGAACGAGGCAGATGAGCGTGAAGGCGATCGATCCGCCGAAGTTCTTGAGCAAAGGTTGGTCCCGTCAGAGCCGGAGGGCTTGTTGCTGCCCCCTTACTTCGGCTGATACGTCTGTTCCACCCCCGGAAAAGTGCGAGCCCGCACTTCGGCGGCATAGGTCGCGGCAGCGGCGGAAATCGTCTCGGCCAGATGCTCGTAGATCTTAACGAAGCGCGGCGTGCGCTCGAACATGCCGAGCATGTCGTCCGTCACCAGCACTTGCCCGTCACACTGTGCCGAAGCGCCGATGCCGATGGTAGGGCAGGATACGGCCGTGGTGATCGCGATGGCCAGCGGCTCGACCACGCCTTCCACCACGATGGCAAACGCGCCCGCTTCGGCAATCGCGCGCGCATCGCCCACGATCTTCTCCGCCTCCGCCGCACTGCGCCCGCGCGCATTATAGCCGCCCAGCACATTGACCGCCTGCGGGGTGAGGCCGACATGGCCCATCACCGGAATGCCGCGCGCGACAAGAAACGCGACCGTTTCGGCCATCGCGACCCCGCCTTCGAGCTTCACCGCATCGCAGCCGGTTTCCTTGAGCAGGCGCGAGGCGCTGTCGAACGCCTGTTCGGGCGAGCGTTCGTAAGCGCCAAACGGCATGTCGACCACGACCGCTGCGTGATAGGAGCCGCGCACGACGGCGGCGCCATGCGCGCACATCATGTCAAGCGTGACGGGCACGCTGGAGGGCAGGCCATAGATCACCTGACCCAGCGAATCTCCCACCAGCAGCAGATCGCAATGCGCATCAAGCAGCTGCGCCTGCCGCGCGGTATAGGCGGTCAGCATCACCACTGGCTGCGCGGTGACGCCGTCCACCTTGCGCTGGCGGATGCCGGGAATGTTGAGCCGTTTCATCGGCGCGGGCGTGGGGTGCGCGCGGCTGGTGGCGGTGTCGAGCACGTAAGTCGTGGACATTGGCGGGTTCCCTGTCGCTGGGCCTGCGCTTTTAGAGCAATGCCGCAAAGCCGCAAGGCTCGGTCCGTTTCGGTGCGCCTGCGTGCCGCCACGAAGCACGTGTCTGGGGAAAAAGCGCTTTGCGGCAGCGGCGCGCGGCGCTAGCACTTGTGTCAGCAAACCTGGTGACCATGAGCCGTGCCCGCGCAGAGGGTGTAACGGGCACATTCGGCTTCTGGACCAAGGCGGGAGAAATCAATGTTCGGTCGCGTCAAGCCACTCGACGCCATTCTTGCAACTGCCGAGAAGAAATCGCTCCATCGATCACTCGGCGCGTTCCAGCTCACCATGCTCGGCGTTGGCGCCGTGATCGGCACCGGCATTTTCGTGTTGACCGCCGAAGCCGCGCAAAAGGCTGGTCCGGGCATGATGATCAGCTTCATCATCGCGGGGTTCGTCTGCGCGGTGGCGGCGCTGTGCTATGCCGAAATGGCCGCGATGGTGCCGGTTTCGGGCTCTGCCTACACCTACAGCTACGCCGTGATGGGCGAACTCGTCGCGTGGATGGTCGGCTGGGCGCTGATCCTCGAATATGCCGTGGCGGCAGGCGCAGTCAGCGTCGGCTGGTCCGGCTACGTCGTCGGCCTCATCGAAAACGCCTTCAGCATCGACATACCCGATCTCTTGGTGCGCGGGCCGTATGATGGCGGGGTGATCAATCTTCCGGCCATGCTGATTGCAGGTCTGGTCACCTGGCTGCTGGTGATCGGCACGCGCGAAAGCGCCTCGGTCAATGCGGTGCTGGTCTCGATCAAGGTCTCGGCGCTCACCCTGTTCATCATTCTGGCGGTGCCGGTGATGAAAATGGAAAACTTCGAACCGTTCTCGCCGCTCGGCTTTTCGGGCATCGGCGCG
>JAIXYF010000456.1 GCA_027490345.1 Novosphingobium sp. | reverse complement strand
CCACTGGTCATGCGTATGGCCGATGCGGTGCCCGTCCCGATCCGCTCAGTGACAATCCCGAGCCGCTTCTGCGCTTCCGGCGTCAGCTTCAGGCGGACAAGCTCGGTCTCGTGGGCGATCGCTTCACTGTGAACCGGAGCCTTGGTTGGCTTGGTAGGCCCGCTTCCGCAGGCGGTCAGGAGTATTGCAGGGACAATGGTGACAATAGCGGGGCGAATGAGCATAGCCCAGCATAAGGCGTCAGCATTGGGGCAGCGTTGGCATTGCTATACATTTTCTCAATATTCCCACGAGTCAGCTCGCGGATTTGAATTTTTTGATCACAGCGATGATAAAGTTGCTTTGAAAATGTATGCTTTTCGCCGCTCGGCGACGTATCCTTCGGGTTCCCGTTAAGCTGCTGAGCATGGCCCAATGTTGCTGTTCAGCGGCGCGCCAAACCCCAGCGTGAACCGTGCCCGCCGTCTCCGTCAGGTAACCATCCTCACGGTCATCCACAATGCCATTGCGATCATCATCAGGTTTTCGGTGAGCGACACGAAGCCAAGCGGCACGTTGCTCGATCCGCCAACGCAGGCACATTTGAGTTCGCGGCGGTCGATATAGACCGCCTTAAACACCGAAACTGCTCCGATCGTACCAATGAACAGTGCCACAGGGATCGAGATCCAATGAAGAACGCCTGCCACCATAAGGACGCCGGCTAGGCCCTCGGCGAAAGGATAGAGCTGAGCATAGGGTATCCAGCGCTGCGCGAGCAGGTCGTAGTTGAGAAACATCGTCGCAAACTTTTCGACATCCTGCAGTTTGAGTAGTGCCAGGACACACATAGAAAAAGCGATGAACCACTCGGCGACGCGAACACTGATTGCGTGGCCGTCGGCAGCTTGACCTACCGCCATAGCCATGAGCGCAGTCATAGCGAACAGCGTCATGACCGGGCGATAAGAAGTCGCATTAGGATCGGCGACACTCAGGCCGAAGAAGCGCCGGAGATCATCGTGACCGCCTATCCGCTGCCCATCGATGAAAGTTTGCGGCGTAGTGACCACACCGTGTTTGGTCTTGAAAGCATCGGTTTCTGCACGCGTGGTCAAGTGGTGGTCTTCCACCTGGTAACCGCGCGACAACAGCAGGTGCCTAGATTTCAAGCCGTACGGGCAAGTGTGTCCGGGCATTACCATGCGGAATAGCTCAGCGGATTTGGCAGATCGGAGCATTGGCGATTTTCCTTTGATTCGCAGGCAATGCTGCCGCTATAAATTCCGTACCATGGTACGGGATCAAGCACTTTAATGAAAATTGGCGAACTCGCCCGAGCTGGCGGCGTGAACGTTGAGACAATCCGCTTTTATCAGTGGCGCGGGCTCCTCATCGAACCAGAGCGCGGACAAGGGCCGCGCCGATACGGCATCGATGATCTCAACCGCCTGCGGTCAATTCGCGCGGCACAGACGGCAGGCTTCACTCTCGGCGAGATTGCGACATTGCTGGCTCTGGACACTGCCGACCGCTCGGCGGCGCATGAGCTTGCCAACCGCCGCATCGATGCACTTGATCACAAGATCGCGACCTTGCAGACCATGCGCGGCGCGCTCGTCCGTCTGGAGGAAGCCTGCGCAGGCGACGATGCGGGGCCATGCCCGATTATCACCGCCTTCCATCCAACTGGCACTGCTTGACGCTAGGTTGGCGGACATTCGCTTCCCTTGCGGATCGGTGGCCCCTTACATCAACGTCGGCGACATTGTGCCGAGTACTGCCACCAAGCCGGTTACAAATATCCCCAGCAGGAACTCCGCAAGAAGCGTGCGGCGCAATGCAGAGAAAGTTCGAGCGCTGCCCGAGGCGACCCCTTCTATCCTTCGTGAAGCGCTTCTGCTCACGCGCGCATGATGTGCTCCGAAACCGACCATAGCCGCGACCAGAGCCAGTTTCATTGCCAGCAGGATTCCGTAGGAAGAGTAAAGCGTCATCGCCAGGTTCTGTACGCCGAAAATTAGGTGGGAGTTTATAGTCCCGGTAAACGCAACAACCGCCACCAGTGCTACGCCCAGTGGTGCAAAGGCGTGCATTTCTTTGAGCACCGCTTGCGCCCGAATGCCATCCGGATCCTGACGACATTGAAACGTCAGGAAAAGAAACCACCCGATTGCACCAAACCACAATCCCGCGCCGATCAAATGGATGCCGTTATTGAGACGATGGACCAACCCCACTCCGCCCTCGCTGGCAGCGGCATGACCACTCCAGGCTAGGGTCACAAGGGCGCTACCGAAGCAGCCTGCCGCAAACACCAAGGCAACACGGCGTTTGATTGTAAGAAGGAAAGCTAACGCCACCACCAGCAGCCCCGTTCGGGCAATGAACGCATAGCCCATATCGGTTCCGAAGATCATCATCTCGATCATGGGCCCGTCAAGCGCCACTACGGACACACCCATCATCGCAGCGATCGATATCAGCATGAGCGCCGACGATGCCACTGGTGCCGCAAGAGCCGTCAGAATGGCAAAGAAGACCGGCTGACGCTCAAACTTCAGCCAGTGGAGGCTTTGCAAGCCAAGTATCCAAAATGCCGACCACCCGAACAGGCCAAGGAGCAGCGCATATTGAGTGAACCGCAAGACTGGTTCGACTAAGCTCTGCACGACCGGATCACCCGATGGTGAACGTCAAAGTACCCTTCATGCGGTGACCGTCAGCCCCCGCGGCCTGCCAGCGCACTTCATAGGTCCCCTTGGCAAGCGGCTTAGCGAGGGTCAGGGTCATAGTCTTGTTGCCGTTCGACCAGGCGGTGGTGAAGTTGCGGATCGCCATTTCGCCGTGGTCTTTCATGCCCGGCATGGCCGTCATCACGAGGCTAGCTGCTGCTGTGGGCGGGAGCAAAGCTTCGCTGAAGCTCAGTGTAACGGTGCGAGCGCTGGCAACGGTTGCACCCTCAGCCGGAGTTGAGGCGACAACCTTCGTATGCGCCAGCGCGGCAGCAGGATACGTGACCGCTGAGGCTGCGATCGCTACAGCGGCGAGGAGAGAGGTAAATTTCATCACATAGTGCCCTTCAAGTTGATCAGAACCAGAACCTAATCCCAGCGACAAAGCTGGTGCCGCTGGATGCTTGACCGCGTGCACGCGCAAAGTCGGCACCGTTGCCGATTCGCCATGATTGATCGACGCCGATATAGGGTGCGAACTCGCGGCGCACTTCATAGCGCAGACGTGCACCGACCTCGATCCGGTTGAGCCCCGCGCCGATGCCGAGCAGGGGAATGTCCTGAGCAGAGAGGTTAGCTTCGATGCGTGGCTGGAGGATCAGGCGCTGGGTGATGCGCTGATCGAGCTCAGCTTCGATTCTGGCGGTCAGATCCCCTCGGTGCGATAGGAACATCGCAGCGTCCACCTCGAACCTATACGCTGCCAGGCCTTGGATGCCCAAAACGACATGCGTGGTGTCGGGACCGGCAATGTCCTGCCGCACACCGGCTTGAACATCCCAGAAAGGCGCGATCGCCTTGGAGTATAGCGCCTGCACCTCGGCATCGTCCGGTGACAAACCCCATTCGCCCTCGCCCTCACTCTTGAACCAGAGGCGTTCGGTCGGGCCGCCGTAGTAACCCTGAATGTCCCACAGGTACGCATCCTTGGCATCACGCACCTGCGTCTCGAAACGGTCGCCCTGGAACCAGAAGACCGGAAAGTCCCCATGGCTCCTGCGCAAATCCTCGCGCGACGCTGCCATCGCTTTGGCACCCCAGAAGGCATCGGCAGCGCGGGGCGGCCCACTCCCCGCTTCCGGCGGCGGCGGCGTCTCCATGTCCGGTCCGGGTGAAAGGGATGAAGCATCCGAGCCAGTGTCATGGCCCATCGTGCTGTGATCCATGCCCTGCATGCTGTCCATGCCGGTGGCCGCCGGATCATCAGCAGGACGACGCATGTCATGGCCCGCGTGAGGGTCGTCGCCTCGCAGCGGGGCGTCTTGGCTCATGTCATGCCCGGTGTGGGGATCAGCGTTGACCGAAGCAGGATCAGGAGTAGGCGCCGGAGCTGGCGCAGGAGCGGGCATCGTATGACCTTGATGCTGAGCCACGACGGGTGACGCGCTGACGAGAGCCAGAAGAGCAAGCATGATGCTCATCCGCTTGCCTCCGGCCCCATCACGGTCACCGTCTGCATCATCCCGCCATGCATGTGGTAGAGCAGGTGGCAGTGGAAGGCCCAGTCGCCCGGCTCGTCGGCAGTGAGATCAAACTGTGCGCTCGCCCCGGGCTGCACGATAACAACGTTCTTGCGTGGCTGATGAGCTGCATCCTCGCCGTTGACGAGCTCGAAGAACATTCCGTGCAGATGGATCGGGTGGGCCATCATCGTATTGTTGACGAGCTTCACCCGCACCCGCTCGTTCCAGGCGAAGCGGATCGGCACGTCGCTGACGGCCGAATACATCCGGCCGTCGAAGGACCACATATAGCGCTCCATGTTCCCGGTCAGATGGAGCTCCAGCAGGCGTGACGGCTCGCGCGTATCGGTGTTCGGCGTCAGTGCCGCAAGCATTCGGTAGTTGAGAACTCGGTGGCCGACGTCGCGCAGGCCGAGGCCAGGGTCGCCCATCTTGTCGACCGGCATCATCGAGACCATGTCGATGCCAGGGCCGAACTCGACATCGGGCGGCAACAGTGCGGGATCGCGCATCTTCATGCCCGCCATCGAATGACCGCCTGCCCCCTCACCATGGTTCATGCCCATATCGCCCATTGTGAGCAGCGGGGGCTTGCGCGGCGGCGGGATAGCCGCGCGCGCACCGGGTCGGCGTGCCAGGGTGGCGAGCGCCGTCCCCGAGCGGTCCATGCTCTCGGCCACGATGGTGTAAGCCTCGGCCTCGCGCGGCGTGACGATCACGTCGTAGATCTCGGCACTGCCGATCTGGAATTCGTCCACCTCGACCGGCTTCACGTTCTGGCCGTCAGCCGCGATCACCGTCATGGAAAGCCCGGGTATGCGGACGTTGAAGAACGTCTGAGCACCACCGTTGATGATGCGCAGGCGTATTCGCTCTCCAGGGTTGAAAAGATACTCGAGCCCCTCTTTCGGCCCCCGACCGTTGGCGAGATAAGTATAGGTGGAGCCCGTGATGTCGGCGATGTCGGTCGCCGGCATGCGCATCTCAGCCCACATCCGGCGGTCGGCGGCCGACAGCGGGTAATCATCGGTCCAGCTGGTCTGCTGGTAGTTGAAGTAGCCTTCGCCCTTGCGCAGCCGATCCATGATGAAATGCGGGTCGAGCGGGGTAAATTCGCTCAGCAGCAGGATGTAATCGCGGTCATAGCCGTGGGGCTCGTCGCCCGCAGGATCGATGATCATGGGGCCGTAATGCCCCTGCTGTTCCTGAAGCCCGGAGTGGCTGTGATACCAGTAGGTGCCCGATTGCCTGACCTGAAATTCGTAAGCGAAGGTCTGGCCCGGCTTGATCCCGGGAAAGCTGATCCCCGGTACGCCGTCCATCTGGAAAGGTAGCAGCAATCCATGCCAGTGGATCGAGGTGTCGGCATCAAGCGTGTTGGTGACGTTAAGGCGAACGGTCTGGCCTTCCTTCAACCGGATTAGCGGCCCCGGCACGCTTCCGTTTACGGCGATGCCGACACCCTTCCGGCCCTGCACCACCCGTGGGCCGTGGCCGACCGCCAGGTCGATTGCGGGACCGGAAACCTCGTCGAAACCTGCCCGGATCGGCGCACCACCACACATCCGGTGCATCGAATGCCCCTGCGCCCAAGCGGGCAGGGCAGCAAAAACCGAAGCGCTGCCTAGCCCGGCGAGGAGGTGACGGCGGGAAAGAGCAAGACTGTCCATGCCAGCCTATACGCAAAACCGAGCTCGCCCCCTCGAAAATTTCTTCTGTCAGCCCACCGCCAAAAGATCGGCGAGTTTGCAACGGGCGCGGTAT
>JAIXYF010000285.1 GCA_027490345.1 Novosphingobium sp. | reverse complement strand
TTCGGGTTTGCGTGCGGGCCAGCCGGGGGGGGGGGCGGGGCCAGGCCGGGGGGGGGGGGGGGGGGGGGGGGCGGCGGAGAAGCATAGACCGGCGGCGGCATGGTGTTCACCGCGCTATCGGTCACCGCTTGGCCGGTGGCCCGGGTTGCCGTGACCACCACATCCCCCGCTTCCTCGGCCAGATTTTCCTGCCTCGCCGCGCAGCCTGCCAGCAGCGTCATGCTTGCCAGCGCAGGGATAAGCATCCTCTTTGCCATCGCCTCGGTCCTTCCCATCGAGCATTGTGGCCCCCGAAGGAGAGACACGATTCTGGCCGTGAACGCCGACTGAACGTGCCTCCTCCCCCTCCCCCGCGCGATGAAGATCAGATCAGAGTGTCTGTTTGCGAAACAAGATGCGGTCTTCCGGGCCAAACCCACGCCGCCAGATGACGTAGCCATAGACCCCCAGAATCGCCGGGATGCCGATGGCGAGTTCCACCCATTCGGGCATGAGCTTCATCACCGCGCCCACCACCACCGCAGGCGCTGCGGCCCAGAGCAGCGCCCAGCGCCAATTGGTGATCGGCTCACCCAGCAGGCTCCCCAGCAGCCATGATTTGGCCAGCGAAGCGCAGCCCAGCGCAATCGCCAGCGCCGCTGCTGCGCCCGCCGCCTGGCTCAGCGGATCGAGCCCTGCGCGCCGCGCCGCGAGCATCAGGCCCACGGTCAGCACGCCTTGCAGCGCAATCGTGGCAAGGCTGATCCACAAGTTGCGCAGCCGCGCGACATAGATCAGCGCCGCCTCGCTCACCACCGCAGTGGCCGCGGCCACTTCTGCGGCCAGCAGCAGCGCCAGCGCCGCCGTGCCCGCCGCAAAGCCCGGCCCGACCAGACCCATCACCGCGGCGCCCGGAATGCCCAGCGCCAGCGCCACGCCCGCCTGCGCGGCAATGATCCAGAAGCCCACCTGGCAGACCTGCCGCGCCACAGCGGGGAAGTTTCCGCTTTGCAGATTGCGCGTGATCACCGGGCCAAGGATCGGCTCGAAGCTGGTTTTCAGTTTCTGCGGCAGCGTAGCCACCTGCTGCGCCACATAATAAATGCCCACCACTGCAGGCGGCGCCTGAAACACGCCCAGCAGGAACAGATCGAGCTTGCGCGTGCCCCACTCCACCGCGTCCGCCCCGGCCAGTGGCAGATTGCTCACCGCCAGCCGCAGCAGATCGATCGGGCGCGGCGACCACTGGCGCGGCACGCCATAGCTTTTGAGCAGCGGCACGAAAGCCGTCAGCGTGGCAGCAAAGATCGAGGCGACATAGGCAAGGATCAGCCCGGATTCGCGGATAGGCAGAAAGGTCATCCCAGCCAGCCAGACCAGACCCGCGACAATCGACAACGTCCACGGCTCGACCACCGAGCGCGCGCGCACCGTGGCGCCCACATCGAACCGATAGGCCAGCGCCGCCAGCGCAATATCGCCCAGCGCCAGCGGCACGATGGTCAACGGCAGCAGGCGCTGCAGCGGGGTGAAGTGCCCGCTGGGAAACATCGGCGCAGGGAACGCATAGAGCAGCACCGCAAACAGCGCCGAGACAAAGCCCGAAACCAGCAGGGCATCGGCCACCACCGCCGCGCCATCGCGGTCCTCGCGCGCCAATTGCTGGGCAAGGCCGCGCTTCTGGCCCAGCGTGGCAAGCTGCGCTGCTAATTCGACCGCAATGGTGGCCGAGGCAAAACGGCCCAGATCCTCTGCGCCATAGAGGCGGCCCGCAATGAACAGGAACGGGATGCGCGCAGCAAGCCGCAGCAGAAAGCCAAGGAAATTGGTCCGCCCACCCTTGGCGAGCGCGGCGATATCCTGCTGTTCAGAGGAAAGGGGCACGGCAGGTTCAGCCAAGCGGGGCCTCCGCACGTACTATCTCGGCACGAAGCGGGCGGGCGAGCAACTGCGCGACAAGGCCCCGCGGCGAGACTTGCCCATCAAGCAAGGCGGCCACGCCAGCGGCAATCGGCATGGCGATGCCGCGTTCATCGGCCAGGCGGGCGAGAACCGGCGCGGTGAACGCGCCTTCGGCCACGGTGCTGCGCTCTGCCAGCAGGGCCGCTGCCCCGCCGGTCTGGTCGCCCTGCTGCCCTAGCGCCATGCCCAGCGCGAAATTGCGGCTTTCGGAGGAGGAGCAGGTCAGCACGAGATCGCCGAGGCCGGACAGCCCAGCCAGTGTTTCCGCCTCCGCGCCAAGCGCGAGGCCGAGACGCTGCATTTCGGCAAAGCCCCGGCTGATCAGCGCGGCGCGGGCATTGGCACCAAGGCCCAGCCCTTCGACGACGCCGCAGGCAATCGCCAGCACGTTCTTCACAGCGCCGCCGATGGAGGCGCCGATCACATCCGCCGAATAGTAGGGCCGGAAAGTGGGCCGCGCGATGACGGGGGCGAGCCGCGCCCACTGTGCTTCACCGCCTGCGCAGGCGAGCGTGACGGCGGTCGGCAGGCCGTCTGCCACTTCATGCGCAAAGGTGGGGCCGGTCAACATGGCGAGCGAAGCACTGGGTGCAGCGGCCGCGGCCACTTCGCTCATCAGGCGGCCAGTGCCCTGCTCGATGCCCTTGGCGCAGAGCACGATGTCGGAGCCTTGCGGCGCAAGCTGGCCGAGCACCGCGCCGAGATGCTGCGCGGGCGTGACCATCAGCAGGACAGGCAGCGCGGCGAGATCGGCGAGGTTTCCGCTCGCGCGGATGGAGGGGTGAAGTGCTGCGCCGGGCAGGAAGCGCGGGTTGCGGTGATCGGCGTTGATCGCCTCCACCACGTCGGCCTCGCGCGCCCAGAGCAGGACTTCGCGGCCATCGCTGGCGAGCATCTGTGCGAGCGCAGTGCCCCACGCGCCGCCGCCGACAACCCCGACTTGTGCTCCAGACTGGGCGCTCATGCCTTCACCCCCGCGCCCCGCACCGGCTCGGCATCGGGATCGAGCGGCCAGCGCGGACGGGCGAGCGCGTCGAGCGGATCGGTGAACCCGGCGGCAAAGCGTTCCGCCCCGGCCCAGCCGATCATCGCGGCATTATCGGTGCACAGCTTGGGCGGCGGCGCGACGAGCGGCAGGCCTGCTTCGGCTGCCAGCGCGGTGAGCGCGGCGCGGAGGGCAGCATTGGCGGCGACTCCGCCCGCGACGACCAGCGCGGTGACCGGGCCGGAGGCGGCCAGCGCGCGGCGGGTGCGATCAATCACGCAATCGATGGCGGCCTGCTGGAACGAAGCCGCGATATCGGCAGACGCGTGGATGCCAGCATCGCGCGCGCGCATCACGGCGCTTTTCAGGCCTGCGAACGAGAAGTGGGGTTCGGCGCTGCCCAGCAGCGGGCGCGGCAGCGGCACCGCCCGCGCATCCCCTTCGCGCGCCAGCCGTTCCACCGCAGGGCCGCCGGGAAAGCCGAGACCGAGGATCTTGGCGGTCTTGTCAAACGCTTCGCCCAGCGCATCATCGATGGTGGTGGCAAGGCGGCGATACTGGCCCAGCCCGCGCACTTCAAGGATCTGGCAATGCCCGCCCGAAGCCAGCAGCAGCAGATAGGGAAAGGCCAGCCCCGGCTCCGCCAGCCGCGCCGAAAGCGCATGGCCTTCAAGGTGGTTCACCGCGATCAGCGGCTTGTCTGCTGCCATCGCCAGCGCCTTGGCCGTGACGAGGCCCACCATCACCCCGCCGATCAGGCCCGGCCCGGCAGTGGCCGCAATCGCATCCATATCAGCCAGCGTCAGCCCTGCATCATCCAGCACCGCGCCGACCATCGGCGCCAAAGTTTCGGCATGGGCGCGCGCCGCGATTTCGGGCACGACACCGCCATAGGGGCGGTGTTCATCATCCTGCGAGGCGATGCGCTGCGCCACGATGCGCGCGGCGAGCGTGCTGCCCGCCCCGTCGATCACGGCGACGGCGGTTTCGTCGCAGGAGGATTCGATGCCGAGGATCAGGGCCATGAGACACTTTCCCTTAGAGACATTCGCAGGTACGGCAAGAGACGCATGACCACGCCTGTATCACCGACCTTGTCGCCTTCGCCTGCCAACCCGCTCAAGCTGGGTACGCGCCGCTCTCCCCTCGCCATGGCTCAGGCCGAGGAAACGCGGCGGAGGCTCTGTGCGGCGCATGGCTGGGAAGAGGCTGCGGTTGAACTGGTGAGCGTGGTCGCCAGCGGGGACCAGATCCTCGATCGTCCGCTGGCCGAGATTGGCGGCAAGGCACTGTGGACCAAGGAACTCGATGCCTGGCTGGCCGATGGCAGCATCGACTTCGCGGTCCATTCGATGAAGGATGTGGAAACCGAACGGCCCGGGGCGCTGATGATCGCCGCCATTCTGCCGCGCGAAGATGTGCGCGACGTGCTGGTGGGGGCTGATAGCGTGGCCGCCATTCCGGTCGGCGCACGGGTCGGCACCAGTGCCCCGCGCCGCGCTGCGCAGATACTCCATGCCCGGCCCGATGTCACCGTCGTCGGCTTTCGCGGCAATGTCGCCACGCGCCTTGGCAAGCTGGAAGCGGGCGAGGCGGACGTGACGCTGCTGGCCGCCGCCGGGCTCAACCGGCTGGGCCAGAGCGGCGTGGGCAGCCCGCTGGCATCGGACGACTGGCTCCCAGCCCCTGCGCAAGGGGGCATCGGTGTGGAATGCCTTGCCGCGCGCGCCGATCTGGTCGCGCTGCTGGATGCCATCGATCACAAGCCGAGCCACGCCGCGATCAATGCCGAGCGCGGCCTGCTGCGCGGCCTTGGCGGCACCTGCCACAGCCCGATCGCGCTGCTCACCACGGCAGAGGGCGACGCGCTGACCCTGCGCGCGGCGCTGTTCAGCCCCGATGGCGTAGACCGAATCGAGGCGAGCGCCACTTTCCCGGCGGGCGACAGCCACGGCCCCGCTGCCCTTGCCCGGCAACTGCTTGAGATGGCGCCGGAGGCCATCCGCCGCCACTTCACCGGCAGTTGAAGGCGCGGGGGATGGTCCCCGTCATCGTCATCCGGCCCGAGCCGGGCAATGCCGCCACTGTGGCCGCCGCGCGCGCGCTGGGGCTTGCCGCCCATGCTTTCCCGCTGTTCGCGATGGCGCCTGCCGCCTGGGCCGTGCCCGATCCGGCGCCCTACCGCGCGCTGCTGGCGGGCAGCGCCAATGTGTTCCGGCTCGGCGGCGCGGGGCTGGCGGCGCTGAGCGGGCTGCCCGTCCACGCCGTTGGCGCTGCCACGGCAGAGGCGGCGCAGCGGGCGGGATTTGCCGTGGCGGCAATTGGCGAAGGCGGCCTCCAGCCCATGGTCGCTGCCCTGCCGCCGGGCCGCTATCTGCGGCTGGCCGGGGAAAAGCGCGTGCCGCTGGCCCTGGGCGATGGCGTGGTGGTGGATGATGTGGAAGTCTATGCCGCAGCAGGGCTGCCCATGCCGCCCGCGCTCGCCGCTTTGCTGGCCCGGCCTGCCGTGATCCTGCTCCATTCCGGAGAGGCTGCCGCGCATTTCGCCGCAGAAGCAGCGCGGCTGGGCATCCCGCAGGATCAGCTATCACTTGCCTGCCTTGCACCTCGAATCGGCGCGATGGCCGGTGCGGGCTGGCAACATGTTGAAATCGCAGGGCAACGTACGGATAACGCAGTGCTGGCACTTGCCGTGCAAATGTGCAAGAAAGTGTCACCAGAAGGACACTAACAACTGAAAAATGATCCTATGCAGGACATGACCTTTGGTTCGCCCCTAAACCTGCAACGCACCCGGTCCGGGCGCGGCAGGGTGGTGCTGCCTGTCCTTCTCATCCTTGCCGCGCTGGCCGGCGGTGCCTGGTATGGCTGGCACACCGGGTGGCTCGAAGTGCGCGTGCCGGGCCTGGCCGCACTGCCCGAACCTTCGCCCTCGGCCACGATGTCGCAGGCCGCCGCGCAAACCACGGCCAATCTTGCCGCAACCGACGCCGCGCTGACGGCTGCCGCTGCCAAAGTCACCGCGCTTGAACAGCGCCTTGCCGAGCTGAACCAGCTGGCCGTGGCCGCCGCCGGGCAGGCCGGGCAGGCCGAAGCTCTGCTCGTGGCCTTTGCCGCGCGCCGCGCCATCGAACGGGGCCAGCCGCTGGGCTATCTCGAAGCGCAACTGCGCGTGCGCTTCGGCAGCACCCAGCAGGCCGCGGTGGACCGCGTGATCGCCTCGGCGCAGAAGCCGATGACGCTTGCCGGGCTGCGCGCCGAGTTTGAAAAGCTCAGCCCGCAGCTCGTCGGCGGCGCGAAAAACGAAGACACATGGGGCTGGATCAGCCGCGAAATGAGCGAGCTGTTCGTGATCCGCCCGGCAGACAGCCCCTCCCCCACAGCCGAAAACCGCGCCGCCCGGGTGCGTGAGGCGCTGGTGGGCGGGCGCATCGATGTGGCGATTGCCGAAGTGGAACGCATGCCGGGCAAGGACGCTGCCACCGAATGGCTCGCCCACGCGCGCGATCTGGCGATGACTGAACACGCGCTCGATCAGCTGGAAACCACCGCGCTATCCTTCCCGCCGACATCGCCGGTGGTGGCGAAGCCTGAAGCCGTGGCCCCGGCAGCAGCGCCGTCTCCCGCGCCGAGTGCGCCTGGAGCTTAAGCCGGCTGCAGCAGGCTTGGCAGCGCGCCGCTCATGCCGCGCGCCTCATCCATGAAGAAGCGCTTGAGCGCGGGAATGCGCTGCACTCCTGCCATGCCCAGCCGCCGGATGGCCGAAGGAATGCGCCCCGGCACACCGAACAGCCGCGTCAGCACGTCCGTCGCGGCCGAGACCATGAAGGTATCCGCCGCGCGCCAGCGTTCATAGCGCGCGAGAACCTGCGCATCGCCCGGATCAAGGCCGAGGCGCATGCCCTCGGTCAGCACTTCGATCAGCGCCGCCACATCGCGCAGGCCCAGATTAAGGCCCTGCCCGGCAATCGGGTGCATCCCGTGCGCGGCATCACCGACCAGCGCAAGGCGGTCTGACACCATCTTCGCGGTGTGGTGGAAATTGAGCGGCCAGGACGAGCGCGGCCCCATCAGCCGCACATCACCCAGCACATCGCCCATGCGTTCCTGCACCGCGCTGCGGAAGGCGCCATCGGGCAGCGCCAGGATGCCCGGCGCGTCCTTTTCCCCCACCGTCCACACCAGCGCCGAACGGTGGTTGCCTTCGGCGTCATCCAGCAGCGGCAGCAGCGCGAAGGGGCCTTCAGGGTAGAAGATTTCCCACGCGACGTTGCCGTGCGATTTGCTGTGCGCCAGCCCCACGATCATCGCGCGGTGGCCATAACTCCAGCGCGCAGGGGTGAAGCCTGCCTCGTCGCGCGTCGGCGAAGCGCGGCCTTCCGCGCCCACCAGCAAGCGGCCCTGCACCGCGCGGCCATCCGCCAGTGTCACGTGCACGCCATGCGCATCGCGCGTGCGCTCTGCCACGCGGGCATTGGGCAGGAATGTGATCAGGCTTTCCTGCGCTGCTGCCGCATACATCGCCGTGCGCAGATCGCGGTTGGCAAACATGCGGCCCAGCGTGCCATCCCCCGGCGCGGGCTGGAAATCGATTCGCCCGGGCTTCATCCCGTCGGTCACCGCGATGGAATCAATCGGGCACCCCAGCGGCTCCAGCGCATCAGCAAGGCCGATGTGGCTATAGAGGTTCCAGCTGGCGGTCGAGATTGCCGAGGCGCGGCCATCAAAGCCGTCCGCCGTCTGTACCGCAGGATCGGAATTATCGATCACGCAGCTGGGGATGCCTGCCTTGGCAAGGCCGATGGCCAGCGTCATGCCGACGAGCCCACCGCCCAGGATTACGATATCTGCCTGCAAGGTCTCACTCATGGCCGGGCTCCGCACGTGTTTCCAATCCCAGCATCCAGATCGAGGCAGCGTCCGTCAAATGCCCCTGCGGGCACGGGCAGGCCGATCAGCGCCGCCAGCGTGGGGGCAATGTCCACCGTCTCCACCGGGCTGGGCTGTTCGAAGGCGGTCATCCCCTTGCGCCAGAACAGCATCGGTACGCGCCGGTCATAGTCCCAAGGCGAGCCGTGCGTGGCGACATAGCCCGGCCCGCCTTCGGGAATGGGCACGACGCCGCGTTTCAGCATCAGCACCACATCGCCCGAAATCGGCCGATGGAACGAGGCCTTGGCCCGGTCCAGCAGCGACCATGTCTCGGCCGAACCCGAAGGCTCGGGCGCGGCGGCAATCTCGTCCGAAGTGAACGCGGCGGCCACTTCGGGGCTGGCCAGCAGCTCTGCCTTGAGCGCGGCCAGCGCGCGCGCCTTGTCCGCCGGGGCCAGATCGCGGCGCAGCCACATGTCGCCCGAAGGCCCATCGGCCTGCACCAGATCCTTGCCGTCCAGCCCGGTCTTCGCCGCCACCGCCGCGCTCAGCGCATCGGGCAGCAAGGCCTTGCTCACGCGGTGGGCCGCGGGCAGCGCCTGCTCGTCAAGCCGCTCGGGCATGTCGAACCCGCCGTGATCGGCTGTCAGCACCACGGCATAATCGATGCCCCGGCTATCGAGCGCGGCGAAGAAATCCCCCAGCGCCAGATCAAGCTGCTGCAAATGAACGCACATTTCCGTGCCTTCGGTGCCAAAGCCGTGGCCGACATAATCGGTGGCCGAAAGGCTGATCGAAAGCACATCGGGCACTGTGCCCTTGCCCAGCTTGTGTTCGTCCACCAGTCCGGCTGCCAGATCGAGCGTGGCGCGATCAAGGCGCGGGGAGGAGCGGAAGCTGGCCTTGTCGCCCGCGATCAGCGCAAAGCGCCCGGTGCCCACGGCAAAGCCGCCCACCGGCACCGCGCGCTCCTTGGCCTTGCAAAAATCAGGCAGGGGAAACGCGGGCGCGCCTTCCGCCAGTATGGCCGAGAGCGCCGTGTTTGCGGTGATCGCTGCGGGGGTCAGCGCGCGGCCTTCGAGCGTGTTGAAGCCCGCGCCCTTCCACCAATAGACCGCATCGATGGCATGCCCGCCCATCATCAGCGCGCCGCGATCCTTGCCTGCGACCGCCACATTGCGGCTTGCGGGCCACAGCGCCTTGATCCGGTCCCCCAACGTGGGCACCAGCAAGTGGCTGACCGAGGCGACATAATCTTTGGCGTCCGCTGCCGTCTTGGTCTCGTCCTCGGCGCAATAGACGGCCTTGCGGGTGCGCGCGATGGACTGGTCGATCCACGTATTGGCAATGATCCCGGCGCGTCCGGGCCGCACCCCGGTCAGGATCGTGGCGTGGCCGGGGCAAGTCTCGGTCGCCGCATGGCTCTGATAGCCTGCGGGGAACACCGCGCCTGTGGCCAGCCGCGCCAGCCCGCCGGTGAAGCGCGAACGGTATTGCGCAAACAGATCCGCCGAAAACTGATCGACCGCAATGGCCACGACAAGGCCCGGCGCCCCGGCGGCGGGCTGCACGGCTGGCGCAGGGGCAGCCGCTGCAGGCTTTGCTGCGGCCTGCCGCACGGGCCGCGCCGCGCCGGTTTGCGGCATAACGGCGATCAGCGCCAGCGCAGCCGCGCCAAGCGATGCGGGGAGGATCTTGCGAGACGCCATGCGACCTTTTCCTTCAGCCCTGTCCGCGCAGTATATTGGCGCGGTGCCAATGCGTGATGGCCCCGCCCGCCCGCATGCGCAAGAGGCTGCGCGCCGCTCCTGCACGCCGCTCTGGCACTGGGGGGCAGGCCTTACCGGTGGCCAATCCTGCAAGGCTGGGATAGATGCAGCATATGTCGTTTCAAAGAACCCTTCTGGCACTGCTGGCCACTGCATGGCTCGTGCTGGGATCGCTGCCCGCCATGGCCCAGCTTGCCCCCAGCCCGGCGCATATCCGCGCCTCGTTGCTGGCAGAACGGCCCGCACGGCCCGGCGAGACGATCACGCTGGCGGTGCTGATGCAGCCGGACAAGGGCTGGCATGGCTATTGGTCGAACCCCGGCGATGCGGGCCTGCCCGTGTCGCTCGAATGGACGCTTCCGCCCGGCGCAAACACCGGCGCGCTGCAATTTCCCGTGCCGCAGACGCTGCTGGTGCAGGGGCTGATGAACCACGTGTACGAGCATGACTATGCCGTGCTCGTGCCCTTTACCGTGCCGCAGGATGCCAAGCCGGGCACCGCGCTGCCCATTACCGCAAAGGCCAATTGGCTCGCCTGCACCGAGGCGATCTGCGTGCCCGAAGAAGCCGTGCTGCAAGGCACCGTAACCGTGGGCGAAGGCCCCGCCGATGCGCGCTTCGATGGCTGGCGCGCGGCGCTGCCTGCTCCGCTGGACCGGCAGGGCACGTTCGCGGCCTCTCCCACCGGCTGGCGCATTGCCATGCCCTTCCCGGCGGGGGCCGCGATCGGGAGCCCGCACTTCTTCATCGCTGGCGAAGGCGTGGCAGACTATGCCAAGCGCCAAACCTTCCGCCGTGTGGGCGACA
Organism: Novosphingobium sp.; assembly: GCA_027490345.1. GTDB lineage: Bacteria > Pseudomonadota > Alphaproteobacteria > Sphingomonadales > Sphingomonadaceae > Novosphingobium. The sequence continues at coordinate 1,875 of JAIXYF010000285.1, read as the reverse complement.
TGCTGGTGATGGACCTCGCCAAGGCCGCCTTCCCCGCGCCAGAGGCGCCCGCAACGCTTGCGGGCGTGCTTTCGCTGGGCAACGGGCCAGACGGCAAGCCGCTGGGCGGGATTGCGTTCACCGCTGCGCCCGGACTGGTGCCGGAAGGCGGCACCCCGCTGGATATGGGCACTGCGCCAGTGCCGTTTTCCGCCGCCGCGCTGGTGTTGGCAATCCTCGGCGCGCTGGCTGGCGGGCTGATCCTGAATGTTATGCCTTGTGTGTTCCCGATCCTCAGCCTCAAGGCGATGGCGCTCGCTCGGTCCGGCAGCGATCATGCCAAAGCGGAAGCCATTGCCTATACCGCAGGCGTGATGTTGGCCTGCATGGCGCTGGGCGCAGCGATGCTGGCCTTGCGCGCGGCGGGGACGCAAGTGGGCTGGGCGTTTCAATTGCAAGACCCGGGCGTGGTGGCGCTGCTGCTGCTGCTGGCCACCGCGATCACCGCGAACTTTGCCGGGCTCTATGAGCTGCCGGGGCTGTCCATCGAAAGCGGCGGCGGCGTCGCCAAGGGCGGCTGGCTTGGCGCGTTCGGCACCGGGCTGCTGGCGGCTTTCGTGGCGACACCCTGCACCGGGCCGTTCATGGCCGCTGCCGTGGGCGCGGCGCTGATCCTGCCTGCATGGGCAGCGATGGCCGTGTTTGCCGCCTTGGGCTTCGGCCTTGCGCTGCCATTTCTGCTGCTGGGCTTCGTGCCCGCGCTGCGCCGCTTGCTGCCGAGGCCCGGCGCATGGATGGAGCGCTTCCGCCGCGCGATGGCCGTGCCGATGGGGCTGACGGTGCTGGCGCTGTGCTGGCTGGCGTGGCGGCTGGGCGGTCCGGCTTATGCGGCGGGAGCTATCGCGCTAGCGGTGCTGGTCGTGGCGCTGCTGATCGCCATTGGGCGCACGCAGCGGCGCGGGGTAAGCTCGGCGCGCTGGGCGCTGCCGGGGAGCGTCGCGCTCGCCGCACTGGCGCTGATCGCCGCGCCGCGTCTTGCCGCCGAAGGACCGGGGGGCGCGGTGGAAGCCGGGCTGCTGGATGCCAAGCCCTTCAGCGAAGCCGCACTGGCGCAGGCGCGCGCGGCGGGCAAGCCGGTGTTCGCCTATTTCACTGCCGACTGGTGCCTTTCGTGCAAGGTCAACGAAGCCGCCGCGATCGAGCGCGAAACCACGCGCGATGCCTTCAGGAAGGCGGGCGTTGTCGTGCTGGTGGGTGATTGGACGCGGCGCGATCCGAAGATCACGAGCTTCCTTTCAGCGCAAGGCGCGGCGGGTGTGCCGTTGTATCTGTTCTATCCGGCGAAAGCGGCTGCACCGGAAAAGCTGCCGCAAGTGCTGAGCGCGGACTTCATGGCCGGGCTGCCGGGAGGCAACAAATAGGGACTGTCCCTGTTTAAAGGCTCTGCCCGTCGTCCACCGTGATGTGCGAGCCGGTCACCTGCCGCGAGGCGTCGCTGGCGAAGAACACCATCGGTTCATCGAGCGCGGTGATGTCGGTCAGGCGGCGGCGGGGCCAGGTGTTGATCTGGGCCTTGCCGCCTTCGGTATCGAACCAGTCACCCGCGATTTCGGTGGTGATGTAGCCGGGCTGGATCGTGTTGACGCTGATCCCCAGCCGCGCCCATTCCTGCGCCAGCTGGCGGCCAAGGTGCTGCACGGCAAGCTTGGTGGCGGCGTAGGAAGCGTCGCCCTGCCCGGTCATGTGCGAAGTGATCGAGCCGATCAGGATCACCCGGCCCTTCTCGCTTTGCTTGGAGCCCGCCTTGATCATCCGGCGGGCGCCTTCGCGGGCGGTCAGATACACGCCGGTAAAATTGGTATCGACCACGCTGCGGATGCCTTCGGCAGGCACATC
>JAIXYF010000147.1 GCA_027490345.1 Novosphingobium sp. | reverse complement strand
GAACGTGTCGGTATCATAGTTGTCGTGCTCGCCCTGCAGCACCGCGGCGACGCGCTCCAGCCCCATGCCGGTGTCGATGCTCGGGCTCGGCAGGTTCGTGCGGGTGCCGTCGGCGGCCTGCTCGAACTGCATGAACACCAGGTTCCAGATCTCGATGAAGCGATCGCCATCTTCGTCCGGCGATCCCGGCGGCCCGCCGAAGATGTGCTCGCCGTGATCGTAGAAGATTTCCGAACATGGCCCGCAGGGGCCCGTATCGCCCATCGACCAGAAGTTATCCGACGTCGGGATGCGGATGATGCGGTCTTCGGAAAGGCCTGCGATCTTCTTCCACAAGCCGAACGCCTCGTCGTCGGTGTGATAGACGGTGACCAGCAGCTTGTCCTTGGGCAGCCCCCATTCGCGCGTCAGCAAGGTCCAGGCATGGGTGATCGCCTGTTCCTTGAAATAATCGCCAAACGAGAAATTGCCGAGCATTTCGAAGAACGTGTGGTGGCGCGCGGTGTAGCCCACGTTGTCCAGATCGTTGTGCTTGCCGCCCGCCCGCACGCACTTCTGCGAGGATGTGGCCCGCTTGCTCGCGCGGGTTTCAAGACCCGTGAACACGTTCTTGAACGGCACCATGCCCGCATTGGTGAACATCAGCGTCGGGTCGTTGAACGGCACCAGCGGTGCAGAGGGCACGATCTCGTGCCCGGCGGAGCCGAAGTAGCCCAGAAAGGACCGGCGGATTTCGTTGGTCGAGGTCATGTCATGCCGATTAGGCGAGGGCTCGGCGCGGAACAAGCACGTTTGCGCCCTCTTTCCCCATGTCGCAGGCAAACAGACGCAAACTTCAGCCGCAAAGTTCAGCTGTTGTCGGCGGTCGCTGTCACCAGCCAGGCGGCTGCGGGAAAACACACCCGTCCGCCGACGCAGCGCGACTGGACAAGTTCCAGCAGACCCCGTTCGAACGCAGCCCGCGCCTGATCGGGCAAGGTGCGGATCGCCGCTGCTGCAGGGCCGATCCGGCTGAAGAACGAGACCGCATCGGCCACGGGATTGGCACCCGATCCGGCGACATATGCGAAATCGAGCGGCTGAAAGGTCACGTCGCGCCAGCCCTGCAGGCAGCGCCGCGCCTGATCGGGATCGGCAAAGGCAAACGGCCCGGGCGGGAAATCAGCGGCGGGCGCGGGCTTTCCCGGCGGCAAGAGCCGCGCAATCTCGGTCGCCCACAAATTCTCCGATGCGGGGCGGAAACAGGAAAACACCATGCGCGCACCCGGCGCAGCCTTGGAGGCAAGGTGTGCAAATGCGGCGGGCGGATCGGTGAAGAACATCACGCCGTGGCGCGAGACATAGAGATCGGGTGCCGCGTCATCGGCCTGCCAGCTAGCCGCATCGGCAACAGCAAAGGACAGATTGACCTGATCGCCCGCACGGCTGCGCGCGGCATCGATCAGTTCGGCGGAGATATCGATCCCGGTGAGGTGCGCATCAGGACGCGCTGCGGCAAGCGCAATCGAAAGTTCCCCCGCACCGCAGCCAATATCGATGACCCGGCGGCCGGGTTCCAACGCAATGGCCGCAAGCAAATGGGGCGTGAGCGCGGCAAAGCTGCGATCCGTCCGCTCCCACTCGGCCGCCCAGTTCTGGCCAACTCTGCCCAGCCATTCTTGCGCGCCCGTCATGCCAGACAAGCTATGCCTGGCTGCCGCAGGCGGCAAGCGCTAATGCGGGTGCGGGCCTCAGGTTGCAAAGTATGGTCCGCCCTTCGCGCGCGCAGCCTGCCAAGCCGGCCGCGCATGGATGGCCGAAACGAAGGCGGCGAGCTTCGGATAGGCTGCGCCCATGCCCTGCATCACCGCAACTTCGGCCGGAAAACTCAGCATCACGTCCGCCCCGGTCCAGTCGTCACCGATGAAATGACCCGAGGGGCGCAGGATCTGCTCAAGATAGCCGAAATGAGCTGCAAGCTGCTCGTCGATCCGCGGCCGCAGCGGCGCGCCCCCCTCACCCAGCCGCGAAACATAGAGGTTGAGGAGGATCGGAGTCATCGCCGAGCCTTCAGCAAAGTGCATCAGTTCGTTGTGGCGCAGGGCCTCGTCCGTACCGGGCGCGGGCAGCCATTTGCCGCCACCATGCGTTTCACACAGGTATTGCACGATCGCGCCTGACTCCTCGATCACCCGGCCATCGACTTCGAGCAACGGGGATTTGCCCAGCGGATGTACCGCCTTCAGTTCGGGCGGCGCGAGATTGGTTTCGGCATCGCGCAGATGGACCTTGAGGTCATAGGGGACGCCCAGCTCTTCAAGCAGCCAGAGAATGCGCTGTGAACGGCTGTTGTTGAGGTGGTGCAGCGTGATCGACATGGGGCGTCCTTCCCGGGGCTTGTTCCATTTAGCAAGCTAGGACCATTTGCACAAAGGGGGAAGCGCTCGTTGGCAGGCTGCAAAAGATGTCCGGTGTTCGGGAAGCGACCTGAAATCTTGAGAAAACAATGCTCAAACTAAGGCCCGTTAAAATCGGCGCTGCAGAAACACTGGCGCGCTCCTTCCGGGGAGCGCCCATGCCCTCACAAAAAAACCGGCGCGCTCCTTCCCGGGAGCGCCCATGGCCTCACGAAAAACCGGCGCGCTCCTTCCGGGGAGCGCGCCGGCCTTTGGACTGGCGGCGGGGTGCGGGGGGATGCCCCCGCCGCCTAAAGGATCAGATGTCGTCGTCCGCGTCCGGACCCACCATCAGCCCTTCGGCGACTTTGTCGGTCTGGCCGCGGATGGCGGCTTCCAACTTGTCGCAAAGCTCGCGATGTTCGCGCAGATACGTCTTGGCGTTTTCACGGCCCTGCCCGATCCGGATCGAATCGTAGCTGAACCATGCGCCCGACTTTTCGACGATCCCGGCCTTGACCCCAAGATCAAGGATCTCACCGATCTTGGAAATGCCCTCGCCATACATGATGTCGAATTCGACCTGCTTGAAGGGCGGCGCCACCTTGTTCTTGACGACCTTCACGCGCGTGGCGTTGCCGACGATATCGTCGCGGTCCTTGATCTGTCCGGTGCGGCGGATATCAAGGCGGACCGAGGCATAGAACTTGAGCGCATTGCCGCCCGTCGTCGTCTCGGGGTTGCCGTACATCACGCCGATCTTCATGCGCAGCTGGTTGATGAAGATCACCATGCAGCGCGATCGGCTGATCGAGCCGGTCAGCTTGCGCAGCGACTGGCTCATCAGACGTGCCTGCAAGCCGACATGGCTGTCGCCCATCTCGCCCTCGATTTCGGCGCGCGGCACCAGGGCCGCGACCGAGTCGACCACCAGCACGTCGATCGCGTTCGAGCGGACAAGCGTGTCAGTAATCTCGAGCGCCTGTTCGCCGG
>JAIXYF010000447.1 GCA_027490345.1 Novosphingobium sp. | reverse complement strand
GCTGTTCGTCGAAGGCGCGGCTACTGGCACCGGGCTTGATGCGCTGCGCTCTTCGGTACGCACGGGCCTGCAAGTCACGGGTCTTGTCTCCAGCCCGGACCGCGCCGCGTTCATCACCGGCCAGCAGGGCGCAGTCGGCGCGATCAACCGCAAGGACGCGCGCTTTGCAGACCTTTACACCACCGTGCCCGAAGACGCCGAAGCCGCCCGCAACTGGGAAGCCGCAGGCCAGCCGCTGGTAGAGGAATACAAGGCGCTCAACGGCGGCAAACTGGCGGATTATGTCGTCAGCCATGCGGGCGAAACCGCCTTCCCGCGCAGCTTCCAGCTCCTCGCCGAGAACGGCACGCTGGCGTTCTACGGCGCATCCTCGGGCTATCATTTCAGCTTCATGGGCAAGCCCGGCAAGGCCAGCCCCGAAGACATGCTGCGCCGCGCAGCGCTGCGCGGCGGCGAGGCGGTGCTGATCTACTACGGCCCCGGCTCGGACGCGCTGCTCGATGACATGGGCCTCGAAATCATCGAGGCCGCACGACGCTTCAACGCGCGCAGCGTGGTCGCCACGACCACCGACGGCCAGCGTGAATTCCTCGGCTCGCTGGGCCTGGAAGACGCCATCGAAGGCATCGTCAGCCTGGAAGCGATCCGGCGGCGCGAGGGGGACAACTTCCTCTGGCCCGACACGATGCCGCGCCTGCCCGATGCCAAGGTCGATATCGAGGTCTTCAAGGCAGCCGTGCGCGATTATCAGGACCGCGTGATGAAGCCATTCGGTAGCGCGGTCGGCAAGATCCTGCGTTCAGCCGATAACCCGCGCGGCGCGCCCGATCTGGTGTTCGAACGCGCGCGCCAGGATACGCTCGGCGTCTCGACCTCGCTGGTAAAGCCTTTCACGGGCCGCGTCGTCTTTGCCGAAGACTGCGCGGGCAGCCGCTTCACGTTCTATGCGCCGCAAGTCTGGACCCGCCAGCGCAAGATCCTGATGCCCACCGCCGCGATCCTCGGCACGCACTTGTGCAATGCCTATGAAGTCGCGCGGATGAACGACATGATCGCAGCGGGCCTGCTCGAAGTGACCGAACCTGAAGTGGTTGGTTGGGACGGTTTGCCCGAAGCGCATCAGGCGATGTGGGACAATCGCCATTCTGGCTCGACGTATGTCGTCAACCATGCCCTCCCCGCGATGGGCCTGCGCAGCCGCGACGCGCTGCTCGAAGCGTGGGCGGTTCTTGGGGCGGTTCAGGAAGCGGGGGCGACCGATGCCTGACCGTTCACGGCGAACCATCGCACCGCGTTAGCGCGGTCCCCACTCCCAGCTGCCCTCCCCAGGCCGACTACCCCCCTCAGACAGCGCAAGGCTTGCGCGTGAATTTTTCGCAGGAGAGTGACATGGCCAAGGCAAAGACGACCACTGCGGCGCCCGCGGCACAGGCGGCAACCGGCGGCAGGTTGGCAGGCAAGATCGCGCTGGTGACCGGCGCGGCAGGCAATCTCGGCGGCTATATCGTGCGCCACTACCTTGCCGAAGGCGCAACCGTGGTAATGACCGGGCGCACGGCAGAGCGGCTTGAAGCGGCCGCCAAAGCCATGCGCGAGGCGGCAGGCGTCGATGAAACGCGCCTTGCCACCGTGGTGCTCGATGGGGGCGATGCGCAATCGGTGCGCGATGGCGTGGCTGATGTGGTCAAGCGTTTCGGCAAGATCGACATTCTGGTGAACAACGCCGGGTCTGCTGGTCCCAAACAGACGATCGAACAGCTGCCCTTCGATGCCGAAGAGCTCGCCGCCCTGCAAAAGCGCGGCGCGAACGACACCGAAACCGTGCCCGGCGCGATGCGCAACATCTTCGGCGTCGCCTGGAACCTGGCACGCACCGTCGCCCCGGCGATGCCCGAGGGCAGCTCGATCATCAACGTTTCCACGATCTTCTCGCGCACGCCCTATTATGCGCGCGCGGCCTATGTCGTGCCCAAGGCGGCGATGAACGCGTGGTCGCGCGAGTTGTCGCTCGAACTCGGCCCCAAGGGCATCCGCGTCAACCTCGTGTTTCCCGGCCCCATCGAAAGCGAACGCATCCGCACGGTGTTTGCCGCCATGGACACGATGCGCGGCGATGATCAGGGCACCACGGCCAACACGTTCTTCGACATGATGTCGCTGGAGCGCAGCACCGGCGGCGCGGCCAAGGCCAAGACGTTCCCCGTACCGGACGATATCGCGACGACGTGCGTGTTCCTCGGCAGCGACGAATCCGCCGCGTTCAACGGCCACGATTTCGAAGTGACTCACGGCATGACCGTGCGCAAGGAAGAGCGCGCGACTTATCTGGCCCGCCCCACCATGCGTTCGATGGACGGCGCAGGCCTTGCCATCCTGATCGCGGCGGGTGACGGCTGGGAAGAGGCGCTGGAAATCGCCAAAATCCAGATCGCTTGCGGCACCAGCGTTCTCCTCGGCCTGCCGCGCCAGGCCGACGTTGCCATCGCGCAGGCCCGCGCCAAGGCCGAAGGCATCGGTGAGGCGCTCACCATCGTGCGCTTCAACCGCACTGAGCCCGCGACCATCGAAGCCGCGCTCACCGCTTATACCGATGCCAACACCCCGATCACCGGCGCGATCTTCCTGCCGGTCCACAGCGCGGGCGAGTTCACCGGGCGGCTCGTCGATGCGAGCGACGAGACCATCGAGACGTTCATGGACGTCGAACTGGTCGGCGCGATGGCCCTTGCCCGCACGCTCAGCCGCTACTGGAAGCGCCACGGCTCGCTGCTGCAGGCGCCGCGCTTCATCTTCATGTCCAACGCCAGCGACGGCAAGGACAACGTCTATGCCAACGTGCTGCGCGCTGCGATCGAGCAGCTGATCCGCATCTGGCGCGACGAGAGCGAGATCGATGTTGCCCACGGCCGCCGCCGCCAAGGCGAATGGGGCAACCAGATTGTGCGCTTCACCAATGCGGAAAGCGAAAACACCCGCTTTGCCGCAGGCCACGCCGCACGCGTGCTGATCAAGGAAAGCAAGATCGGCGAAGTCACGCTCTACGTGCCGCGCAGCATTGGCGAGGCAACAGGCGCGCGCAAGGCGATGGCGGGCTTCAGCGAGAACATCACCGGCCT
>JAIXYF010000395.1 GCA_027490345.1 Novosphingobium sp. | reverse complement strand
GACGTGCTGCCTGCAGCCGAGACGCCCACCCGGCGCGAAGCAATGAAGCCGCGCTCGGTCTCGACGCCTTCGATGGCCCCGTCTGCGCCGCGCCGGATGCCGGTAACGGCGCAGTTCTGGATGATATCGACGCCCAGCGCCGATGCCGCACGCGCATACCCCCAGGCCACGCTATCGTGCCGCGCGGTGCCGCCGCGCCGCTGCAGCGCGCCGCCCAGCACCGGATGGCGGGTGCGCGGCGAAATATCGAGCGGCGGGCAATAGGCCTTGCACTCTTCCGCCGTCAGCCATTCGTTGTCGACGCCGTTGAGGCGGTTGGCATGAATATGGCGCTTGAAGCTCTGCACATCATGCACATTGTGCGCGAGCATCAGTACGCCGCGCTTCGAATACATGATGTTGTAGTTGAGCTCCTGGCTGAGGCCATCCCACAGCTTGACCGCGTGATCATAAAGATGCGCGCTCTCGTCGTAGAGGTAGTTCGAGCGGATGATCGTGGTGTTGCGGCCCGTGTTGCCGCCGCCCAGCCAGCCCTTTTCGATCACCGCGACATTGGTGATGCCGTACTTCTTGGCAAGGTAATAGGCAGCGCCAAGGCCGTGGCCGCCCGCGCCGACGATGATCGCGTCGTAGCTCGCCTTGGGGGCCTTGTCGGGCCAGTGCTCGGGCCAGCCCTGATGGCTGCGAAACGCCTCACCGATCAGATTGAAGCCGGAAAACCGCTTCACTTGGACTGCCCTTCCAACGCAGCTTTTGAAGCCTCCACGTAGAAGGTCTTAAACGCGTCCACCAGCTTCTCCTCGACCGAGTACATGCCGGGGCGATAGCCATCGCCCTTGATGCCCTGGTGGTTGATCGCCGAAAAATGGCTGTCCTGCGCGTTGGTCGCGCGCCACACGGCGGCGAGGTTATCGGGGTCGTAGTCCACGCCTTCAACTGCATCTTCGTGCACGAGCCAGGTTGTGCGCAGCAGCGTCTTCTCCGGCCCAAGCGGGGTGAGCGAGAATGTCACCACATGATCGCAGCAGAAATGGTGCCACGAATTAGGCTGGGTCCACACCGAAAGGCTGGTCTGTTCCTGATCGCCATGCGGCCAGATCAGCTTCTTCGAAGCGGGTTTGCCGTCCAGCGTCTGCGTCACCGCGCCATTGGCGAGCGGCAGCCGCGCCACGCGGTGCCACCAATTGTCCGGAAACTCGATCAGATCGTGATAGATGCCCAGATCCTGCCAGCGCTGGCGCTGCGCCTCCAGCATGGCATCGAATGCGGCGTCATCCACCACATCGGCTTCGCCGTCTTCGGGCAGGCCCTTCCCGAAACCATAGGTGGAGAGCGACTTCATCAGCTCCGGATGGCCCGCGTCGCAGTGATAGCACTCGCGGTTGTTTTCCATCACCAGCTTCCAGTTGGCGGGCTCGATCAGGTCGTCCTGCACCGCCACCTTGAGCTTGGTCATGTCGAAGATCGCGATCTGCTCTTCGATATCGGCCTTCACGCGGTCGATCGGCGGCGGATTGTCCGAAAGGCAGAGGAAGATCAGTCCGCCGATGTTTTCCAGCGCCACGGCACGCAGGCCATTGTCCGCCTTGTTGAAGTCCTCGGGCATGTTGCGCGCGGCCAGCAGCTTGCCGTCGAGCGCGAAAGTCCACTGGTGATAGGGGCAGGTGATGCGAGCAGCCTTGCCCGCACTCTCGCACAGCTTGGCGCCGCGGTGCGTGCAGGTGTTGTGAAACGCGCGGATCTCGCCCTGCTTGTCTCGCACCACGATCACCGAGGTTTCGCCCAGCTCGAACAGGAACTGGTCGCCCGCGTTCTTCACATGCGCGGTGGTGCAGGCGTAGAGCCACACCGACTTCAGCATGACCTCGGTGTCGAAGCGGTAGGCCTCTTCGCTCACATATAGGTTCTGCGGCAACGTGTACCCGATGCGGGTCTGCTTCAGGCTCTCGGCAATCGCGTCAAAGTGCATCATGGGATCAGCTCCGCAATGCGTTGTTGTCCGGGTCGAACGGCGAGTCCGGAATGATGACCGCGCGGTGCGCCTCGCCCAGGATCACGATCTCCAGCTCCGTGCCGACCGCAGCATGCTCCGGCCCGACCATCGCCAGCGCCAGGCTCTTGCCGCAGCGCCAGCCATAGCCGCCCGAGGTCGCGCGGCCAACCAGCTTGCCATCGCGCAAGATCGCTTCCGATCCGCGCGCATCGGCATCGGTCACGTCCATCACTTCGAGCGTGACGAACTGCCACTTGAGGCCCGCTTCCTTGCGCGCCAGCAGCCCATCGCGGCCCTTGAACGCCGGCTTCTTGAAGCTTACGAAGCGATCCAGCCCGCTTTCGAGCGCGGCATATTCGATCGAAAGCTCGCGCGGGATCAGCTTGTAGCTCTTTTCGATCGCCATCGCGGTCATCGCGCGGATGCCGAAAGGCTTGATCTGAAACTCGGCGCCCGCCGCCATGACACGATCGAAGATGTAGTTCTGCATCTCGATCGGGTGGTGGATTTCAAAGCCCAGCTCGCCGATGAAATTGACGCGCAGCAGATCGACCTTGGCCAGCCCGAGCGAGACCGACTGGCCGGTGAGCCACGGGAACTTCTCGTTCGAAAGATCGCTGTGCGTGAGCTTCTGCAGCACCTCGCGCGACTTCGGACCTGCCACCACGAGCACGCCCATTGCCGTCGTCAGGCGCTCAAAGCGCACCGAACCATCGGTAGGCAGAGCTTTGAGCAGATAGTCCTGATCATGACGCTCCAGCGCGCCGGCCGAGACGAGATAGTAGGCCTGCGGGCCCTTCTTGTAGACCGTGAACTCGGCGCGCACGCCGCCTGCATCGGTGAGCAGGTAGGAAAGCGTGACACGCCCGATCTTCTTGGGGACCACATTGGAAAGCAGGCCGTTGAGCCAGTCTTCCGCGCCGGGACCGGAGATCATGCATTTGGCAAACGCCGACATGTCCTGAATGCCGACGTGGCTCGTCACATGGCAGCATTCGTTCCCCACATGCTCGAAATAGTTCGAACGGCGGAACGACCACTTTTCGCGGATCGGCTCGCCGGGCACATCGGGGTGGTTGTGGTTGAGGATCACGTCCGGCTTGTCGAGATCCGCCTCGCTCAGTTCATAGCCTTCCGGCGCGAACCAGTTGGGGCGTTCCCAGCCGAAAACGCTGCCGAACACCGCGCCGAGCGCCTTCATGCGGTCGTAGCACGGTGTGCGGCGCAGCGGGCGCGCAGCCTCGCGCTCTTCGTCCGGGTAGTGGCAGGTGAAGACCTTGGCGTAAGCTTCCTCGTTCTTTTGAATGAGGTAGCCCTCACCCGCGTAATCGCCGAAGCGGCGCGGATCGACGCCCATCATGTCGATGCTGGGTTCGCCTTCGACGATCCACTGCGCCAGCTGCCAGCCCGCGCCGCCAGCGGCGGTGATGCCGAACGAGTGGCCTTCGTTAAGCCAGAAGTTCTTCTTGTCCCACGCCGGGCCGACGATGGGCGAACCATCGGGCGTATAGGCAATCGCGCCGTTATACACCTTCTTGACCCCGACTTCGCCGAACGCCGGGACACGGGCCATGGCGGAGAGGATATAGGGCTCCAGACGCTCCAGCGCGTCAGGGAACAGCTCGTATTCGCTGTTGGCCGCCGGGCCCTTCACGTAGCATGCCGGTGCGCCGATTTCGTAGGGCCCAAGCAGCAGGCCGCCCGCTTCCTCGCGCATGTACCAGCTGGCGTCAGATTCGCGCAGCACGCCCATTTCCGGAAGGCCCGCCTTGCGGCGCGCCATGATTTCGGGGTGCTGCTCGGT